>NZ_JAMYSZ010000017.1:0-129608 GCF_040322215.1 Mesorhizobium sp. M0184 | reverse complement strand
CATCACAAGGTGTCCACCTATTTTGGTGGACACCTCATGCATCAGAGCACTCAACAGCAAAAGGTGCGGGGAAATTCGCGCTTACACTACAGGCGCATAAGCGGACATTGCCTGGGTGGCGGCCCCCGGGTTTGACCCATTCCAGACATTCGGCCCCCTTTTCGCGAAGGACGGTCAATTCGACATCGCCTTTTTCTACGGAAACACAGGGTTCTCCCCAAGCGACACTGCCAGCGCGCCCATCAAGAAGCTGACACTAAACTTCGCGCCTACGCACAAGCGCAAGGCTGGTGGGCTGCCCTTTTAAAGGATGAACCTCGTTCCACTCTAAATCGCCGTCATCGGCGTCCTAATGCTCGCCACGCCGTCTGGCGCTTCCGGCAGCACGATATGATCGGCATGGCCGCCTGCCTGCTGATGGCCATTCTAGCGGTCGTGGTGCTGGTGCCCGGATAGCCCGCTGCCGGGGGTGACACAGGGCGCCTCGCGCGACTTCGACTCGCGCATAAGCCGGACACCCTATGGCTCCGCTGCACCAAATGTATTAGACTGATCTCATATACGTCCATCCGCGGGCGAGCGCGCCCGGAGGGTTAGACGATGACGGTCTACAGGCGATTGTTGCTGGCGAGGGCCTTCCCGATCCGGGTCAGGCTTTTCGAAACCGGTTGGCTTCGGCTTGTCAGTCGGGCTCTGGTCGTTGCTTTCATTTCTTGGTTTGCCGTCGGTGCGGTGACGGCCGGGCCGCTCAACGACGCTGCTCGGGAGGGCGACGCCGGAAAGGTTGCCGAACTCCTGGCACAAGGCGCCAATGTGAACGATCGCGACGAGAGCCGTCAGACCCCGCTGATCGATGCGGCGCTTGCCGGCAAGACCGAGGTCGCCATTGCGTTGATCGGGGCCAAGGCGGACATCGAAGCCCGCAACGATCGCGGCTTCACCGCGCTACATGCGGCAGCCTACTCAGGAAGCCTGGACATCGCAAAATTGCTGCTCGACCACGGGCCGAGGTCGACGCGTTGAGCACGCACAAGATCACGCCGCTGCATGTGGCAGCAGAAGAGAACCAGACGGCCATCGCGGAGCTGTTGATCTCGCACGGCGCACAGGTCGAGGCAATCCAGGAATACGGGTACACGCCTCTCAGCCGCGCGACATTCTATCAGAGCACCGACGTGATGGTTTTGCTCAAGAAGCACGGCGCAAAATGCCAACCCAAGGAAACGATGGGGTCGTCGTACAAGGTGTGCATCGCCCTCGGCAACTGACATCGAGAAAGGCTACTGGAGGAGAACATGACAGAGAACCGTTCCAGAACGTTTGACAGTTTGCTTTGCGCGGGAGTAGCCGCCGCCTCCCTCCTCCTCTTCGGCACCGGTGGATCCCACGCCGGCGACGGAGTGAACACCGGATACTTCGGCAATGTCGCCATCCTGGGTTATGATCCGGTAGCATATTTCACCGACGGTCGCGCGACGATGGGTTCGCCCAAGATCTCGAGGAAGTGGCTCGGAGCAACGTGGTACTTCGCCAGCGTCCAACACCGGGATGCCTTTGTTTCCGAGCCGGTGCGCTATGCCCCTCAGTTCGGCGGCTTCTGCACCGGGGGAATGTCAGTTAAGGAGGCATCCGCGAACCTTGACCCGGAAGCCTTCCGCATCGTCAATGGCAAGCTCTTCCTGTTCTCCGGAAAGGAGGGCCTGGAGGAAGACTTCGATGCCAACCCGGCGCCTGTCATTGCGAAAGGGGAAGCCGAATGGCCCGCAGTGGAGGCGAAGGAATTCGAGGCTAGAGCGGCCGCCAACTAGCTCCGGCGCGATGTCGTGAGCCCGCAAGTTGAATGGCGCCCGTCACGGAGACACCGAGAAATACCAGACTGTGACGGAGTCCGGCCAAGCGTACTCGTCCTGCGTATCGCTGCTCCCTTGGGGATTGCGATAGACCGGGGCGCAGAACTTGCGGCCGAGCAAGGTCGCGGTGGATTGCGTGCAGAAGAGGTCGCCATCCACGCTGGACGTGCCGGTGATGATGCTGCTTTGCGAGCTCAGTGCGACATCTCCATTTGCACTCAGCTCCATGACGAAGGCTGCGCCATTGTGTTGATGTCCTACCCATGTCCGATCGCCCGTTAGGGCTCGGATCGCGGCGGCACCCAGGCGGTCCTCCTCCTGCCCGCGAAAATCGAAGCTCCGCTCGGGAATCCCCGCGGCGCGAAGGGCGCCCAGCCGGTGATCGAGGTCCTCTTGCCGCCTATGGTGGGCGTAAACGACACGATAACCAGCGAGGTTCTGTTCGGGTATCTCTTTCAGGATTGCTGCAGCCGCATCGTGCGCCTCGGCCATGCGGCCAAGCCGCGCATTTGCCATGGCCAGCGTTTCGAGACCAAGGTCGCTGCGCTCTCCCGGCTGGACCTTGCTCAGCGCCTGCAAAGCCTTCTCGTACTGATGGTTCATGTAGAGCACGAAGCCGTAATAGTCGAAGACCTGAGCGCGCGGCTTGGGATCGAGCCGCAACACGCGTTCCATCGCTGCCAGCGCCTCCAGGTTCTGTCCTGCGTAGGTCAGCACGATCGCCCGATTGAGCTCCGCCTCCGCGCCGTTCGGGTCCAGCGCGACGGCTTTCTGGACCGACGCGATCGCCTGGTCCCATTCGCCGTCCAGCATCTGCAGGATGCCGAGCACGGCATAGGCGCGGGCAGATTGCGGATTGAGCTCCAGCGCCCGCCCTGCCGCTTCGTAGGAGCGCTGGCGAGCGACGGCGCTGAGCATGAGCACCTGGTAGTCGAAGCCGAGCACGTCCACCGTGGCGCGGGCATAGCCCGAGTAAGCATCTGCAAACGTAGGATCGAGCTTGATCGCCTTTTGATACAGGGACAGGGTCTCTCCGAGAGACCTGTTGTCGACCACATAAACCTTCTGCTCGGCTCGGGTGTAGAAATCGTATGCCTCCAGGCTTCGCGTGGGGAGGCGAGCAATCTGCGCTCGTTCGCCTTCCGTCAGACGCACCGAAAGTGCCTCAACGATACGCCCGATCACTTCGTCTTGAAGTGCAAATATCCTGAAGTAGTCGCGGTCGTATCGCTCGGCCCAGATGTTGCTCCCCGTTTGGACATCGATGAGCTGGACATTGATGCGGACTAGATCTTCCTCCCGCCGGACGCTGCCCTCGACCACGTAACGGACGTTCAACTGCGCCGCGATCTCGTCGACGTCGAGGGATCGATCCTTGAAGGAGAACGCGGAGTTGCGTGCGATGACGAGGAGCCCCGAGATCTTCGAGAGATCGGTGATGAGATCGTCTGCGAGCCCTTCCGCAAAATAATCCTGGCCTGCCTTCTCGCTAAGATCGGTAAACGGTAGCACGGCGATGGAGGGCTTGCCGACCGACGAACCGACCGGGGTGGAACCGTGACCGGGCAGCAGGGCACTCGCTTGCGGCCAGAGAATCACCGCAATCCCCGCTATCAGAGCCAGAACGAGCACCGTGGCGCCGATCACAGGCCATCGCCGAGAGCGCGACTTATTGGCTCCTGCGGTCTGTTCCAGCAGAACCCGATAGGCGCGGACCCGCTCTGGAATGTTCTTGAGACGCTGTTCGCCGAGAGACTTGAAGGTCAGGCCGAGCTTGTTGTGAGCCTGATCGTAGGCCGTTCCCGAGATGACGATGCCGCCAGGATCGCTCAGTCCTTCCAGCCGGGCCGCGATGTTGACGCCGTCGCCGTAGAAGTCGTCCTTGTCGGGGATCACGTCACCAAGGTTGATCCCGATGCGGAACACGATCCGGGTATCTTCGGGAAGACCGAGGTTCTGCTGCGCGGTGACCCGTTGGATTTCAACGGCGCATGCTACGGCATCGACGACGCTCTCGAACGCGACCAAGGCGCCGTCGCCCATGAGCTTGACGATGCGGCCATGGTAGCCCTCGATCGCGGGTTCGATGAATTCGCGCCGGAGCGCCTTGAGCCGCGAGAGTGTGCCCGTCTCGTCCAGCCCCATCAGCCGGCTGTACCCCACCACGTCGGCGGCGAGGATAGCGACCAGCTTCCGTTCGAGATGTTGAACCTGTTCCACTGGGCAGAATTATAAGGAAAGCCCAATGGCAAAACCATACACACTTAGCAGCCAACACCCGTTTCTCCGATGAGGTACGTTACAAAATCGGCTACGAGCGTTCGCCTTGAATTCCGAAAAGGTGATGTTCGACGGAATGTCGGCTCATGGTGCAACCGCGACCTACAGCGTATTCGCCGACGTCAGACTTTCGGGCGACGGCAAAGCTTGCCCTAGGGCCGACATCAGGCGCAAACGCGACTGGCCCACGGTCTGTCTGCTTGCAGGAAGAGCAAAACTGATCCCGACGGCCGATATTGGGCGCAAAGCGGCCATGCCGCGGCAGTCCTTGGTGAATTGGGCCATTTTTCGCACTACTCTACTAGTTGCACTTCGGCCTAAGCCGCGCGATCAGTCATCGAGTTTTTGGCCGCCATCTGATGGGATCAGTGATCCATCTGTTGATGTCGGATTCACGCCAGCCCGCGCCGTTGACGCTGATCCTGATCTGGGCCGGGAAGGTGCCTTCGGCGATCTTGCGGTAGACGGTGGACCGGGACAGCCCGGTCCGGGCAAGAACGGTCTTTAGGCGGATGATACGGTCTGGTTCGGGCATGGCTGCACTGCCTCATGTTGGCCGTTTCTGACAACTGCTGAGACCAGACAGGGCGGACCGATACGGACGCGCAAGAGGGTTTGCCGCTGCGTCGTAGTGCGGCGTGGAAACGGCCGTAAATCGGACGGGTCTTAAAGTCCGATGCCTCGCCCCCTGCCGAGTCCGATGCCGTGAGTGAAGGCGAGTGCCGCGCCGAAACGGCGGCCCGAATCGACCTGGATGCCAAGCTCGGCCTTGCGGTTGGCGAGGAGGGATTCAAGCTGTGGGTCGCGTTCGAGGCTTTTGGCCATGTCGCTCATCGTCGACCGCGTAGCCTTGTAGGCGGACATGTGGCCCGCCTGATACTGCTGTTGGCTGGTCTGATCGAGCTTTTGCCAGCGCTCCACGAAGCGGTCGGCGCGGCGGCCCGGATCGGTGCCCAGTTCGGTTTCGAGCTGCAGGGCGCGGATGGCGCGGTTGATCCTGCCATTGCTTGCCTCGCGGGCGAGGTCTGGGTCTTTGGCGTATGCGGCTTCCGCATCGCGCCAGCCATGCGGACGAACCTCCTCGAAGGCTTTGCGGGCATCGGTCAGTTCGCGCATCTGAGCCGGGCCAGCTTTGCCGCCCGCATCCTCAGTGCTGAATATTGCATACACGGCGCGGGCATGACGTTTGAAGGCGTCGGTTCGGCCTCGGCGCAGCGTTGCTTCGTGATCCTCGGGGGCCTCTCTGGCGGGCGCTGTGGTTTCGCGCCGTGCCTCCATTCCGGTAATTTCTCGTTCCGCCCTCCCACCCTCCGGGCCAGGCGCTGCGTCTGCGGACAGGCGCAGGCCGTCGAATAGACCGCCGATCCTGTCGCGCAGCTTTTCCGGGACGACCCTTTTGACAATCTCGGCGACACGCTCACGGAAGGTGATGCCTCGTCGCTCGGCATAGCCTTGCACCGGATCGATCTGCCTGTAATCCGACGCCATGTCCTTTGCCCGGTCGCGCGACAAAGTGCGGACAAGCCGGTCCTGCGTGGCGAAGTCGTCGCGGCCATAATGCAGGTCCATGCCGTCACGGTGTCGCGACAGGGCGACATAGCTGCCATGGGCATCCAGCCCAGGCGTCGCCAGCACATGGGTGTGGTCCACGGTCATGCCTTGAGCCTTGTGGATGGTCGCCGCATAGCTATGGTCGATGCGGTCGTAGTCCTTAAGGTCGAAACGCACGGAGCGGCCGTCGTCGGTGCGCACCGACATGGATTGCGTGCTGACCTCTTCGATGGCGCCGAGCGTGCCGTTCTTCACGCCAAGGCCGCGTTCGTTTTGCAGGAACATGACGCGATCCCCGCTGGCGAAACTCCGTTCGCCGCGCTCGAGCGTGATCCGCACATCATCACCGAGGTCGCCCGCTGCCCGCATCCGTTCGCGTGCGGCTTCGTTAAGCGCGCGCGCCTCATCATTGGTGTGGGTGAGGATGATGCGGTTCTTGTGGGGTAACGCCTGCCGGTCGCGGTCCCATCGGTCGACCAGATCGCCGCGTGCCTGTTCGCGCGTCTGGGCCTCATGCACCATGCCATGCGCATCATAGGCACGGATCGCAGCGCCGGCCCTGCCGGTTGCCAGATCGCGCGTGGCGTCCCGCTGCCAGCCTTCGCGCTGGCGGCGCACCTCGCCGATTTCTGCCCCGCCATGACGGCCGTGGATCGAGCGGAAGGCCGCGCCCGCCTCTATGGCTTGCAACTGCTGCGGATCGCCGACCAGCACGACCTTGGCTCCGGCCTCGGCAGCATGGGACAGCACCCGCTCCAACTGGCGCGTGCCGACCATGCCTACTTCGTCGACCACCAGAATATCGTGCGTGGTGAGCATATCCCGGTCCTGTCCCCAACCATGTTCCATGCTGGCGATGGTGCGCGAGGCGATGCCCGATCCGCATTCGAGATTTTCCGCCGCGATACCGGAAAGCGCCACGCCCCTGACCTCATAGCCAGCAGCTTCCCATGCCTCCCGCGCCACGCCGAGCATTGCGCTCTTGCCGGTTCCGGCATAGCCAACAACGATCCCCAGATCGCGCCCGTGCGTGATGTGCGCCAGCGCGTCGGCCTGCTCGCCCGACAGCACAAGTCCGCGCGCTTCTGCTCGGGCCAACGCCGCCTGCCTGTCGGTATCGCTTACCTCATGGCGTTCTCTCTCGGCCATCATTTCCGCCGCGTCGTGCAGGCGCTCTTCGGCCTCGATCATCTGGCGGGTGGTGAAGCGATCCTCGCTCCGCCCGTCCTTGCCGAGTTCGACCAGATCGGGCGAGTTTCCTATTGCATCCATCACCTCGTTGAACTGATCGATTCCGTCGCTGTGCCGGTGCGCGAACTTTGCCATGTCGCGGCGCGTGAACGTCGATTGCTGATGCGTGATCGCATCCAGCGCCAGGTCGGGATTAGCGATGATGCGTTCGCCATTGCCGCGCGCGATCTCGCGGTGCAACTCGGCGCGGTCGGCTTCGGTCCGCTGATCCTCGATCCGATGCGCAGGCGCGCCGATCTGGCTTTGCGGCTCAAGCGCGATGCCCTGCGCTTCAAGGCTGCGATGGTCGATGCACGCGTCTATGTCGAGTTCGGCCATGCGCCCATTGGCAAATTCGGCCCAACGTTCGCGCCAGCGTTCGACCATTTCCGTCCGGTTCCAGTCCCGCACCTTCGGGCCGAAGCCGTTTTCGTTTACCGCGCGCATGGTCAGCATGACATGAGCATGGGGTTTGGGCATGCCGTCCTCTGCCATGTCCCAATGCACATTGAGATCGGCAATCATGCCCCGGTCCACGAATTCCGATTGCACGAAGTCGCGGGCAAGCTCGATGCCCTGCGCCTCGCTCATCTCGCGCGGAAGGGCGAACTCGACCTCGCGGGCAAGCTGCGCATCCTTCCTGACCTCGAACGCCTCGACATCGTTCCACAGCCGTTCGCGGTCACTCCATGCTTCGGGCGCATTCTCCGGCAGCATGACTTCGGAATGGACGACGTCGCGCTTGGCGGAAAAATCCTGGACACGGTTAATGCGGTCGTCGCGCAGCCGCGAGGCCGAACGGTAGGCAGCGGACGCCACCGCGCTGGAGCCGGACTTGCGGCCAATGACCTTGACGTGAAGATGATAGATCGCCATCGCGACCGGATCATTGCACGACAAAGCCCACGTCGGCACGACGTATAAGCGCGCCCTCCCTCGAAAAAATCTCGGGAGCGACCAGCCCGTCCCGAGCCGTCCCGGCAACCCTGGAGCATTCGGCAAAGTGCTCAACTATCATCGCTGCATCAACAGCTTATGGAGATAACGATGCGCAAACCACGGGACTTTGATGCGGAACTGAAGGCGCTGGAGGACAAGGCGCGGGAACTGAAAACCCGCAAGGTGCAGCAACTCGGCGAACTGGTGATCGCCACCGGCGCCGATGCGCTCAGCGCCGAGGAACTGGCGGGTGCGCTAATAGTGCTGACCGAGACGAAGGACGCCGCAAAGAAGGAGGCATGGGCGAAACGCGGTGCGACGTTTTTCCAGAGCCGCGCGCGGCGATCTGCTTCGGCATCTGAGCGCGACGCTGGCGGCGCTGCGGCGCACTCGGGCGGCCCGCAATCGCTACCAGGCGGCACGGGCGCGGCATGACATGCGCAACTGGCAGGTCGAGCGCCGCAAACGCACGCGGCACCTGATCGAGCTGGGTGGCCTTGTCGTCAAGGCGGGCATCGTGAACCTGACCGGCGATGATCGTGCCACCATCTACGGCGCGCTGCTCTGGATGGTTGACAAGCTCCAGAGCGAGGACGGCAAACATGCGCACGGCGTCTGGATAAAGCTGGGGAAGATGGCGTTCGAGGCGGAACGGAAAGAAGAAATGCCTACCGTCGCGCAGGAACAGCAAGACCGGGCATGACCGATGGCGGGCGGCGCGGAGACCCCAAATATCGCAGCGCTGCCCCCATCGCGCGGCTTGCCGTGCAAACACGGCTCATCCGGCACCTGGCTTGGCTGCCTAAGGGCTCCGCCCTCACGGCAGGCAAGCCGCCATCTTGCGCAGGTCGGGTGATTCCCCCCGCTCTTGTCCTCTGCTATCCTGCTCTCGGCGATGGTCAGAAGATCGTGAGCGTCACGAGCACCCCATCTTGCCGAGGGCTATGCCCTGGCAAGATTTGCGAGCTGATTTGCGGGGAGCGCAGGCGCATGGAGTGGGATGACCCTGATGCGAGTAGGTCCACGCGATTATTGCTGTCACATGAACAGTTCGGCGCGGAATGTCAGGCCGGCGCTGTTGAAAGTGTGAACAGCAGCGATCACCCGTCGCCATCCTCAACGGCAAGGCCTTCGCCGTCGCTGACAGGCTGCGGGAGTGGATCGACGCGGCACATATCACCGCCGGCCCGATCTTCCGTCGTGTCAGCCGTGGCGACAACGTGCTTGCCGATGCCCTCACCGCACAATCCGTGGCGCTGATCGTGAAGCGCTACGCCGATGCGGCCGGGCTGGACGTGGCGAAGCTATCAGGGCATTCGCTTCGCGCCGGCTTCATTACGTCAGCCGCCGATAACCGGGCCTCGATCAGCCGCATCATGGAGGGGTCGCGGCACCGGGATCCTCGGTCGGTCGAGACGTACGTGCGCCGCGCCGATCGCTACAATGACCATGCAGGGGATGGATTTCTGTAATGCATAACCCGCCAACCAGGCTCGGCTCGACATCTTAAAGCATTCGCGTTCTACTGCGCTGAAGATTCGGGGGATGCGCTTTGCGCGATTTGGGGGGCGTTCGACGCAACATTTGGAACTGGATTCAAGACTGGTGCGCTCTTTGGGTGCAACCCAGCGCCTCTTTCGTTGCGCTTATCAGCGGCACGTTTCTAACCTTCGATTTCGCCCAATGGGAGAAGGCCAACCCTGACTGGGCCGGGCCTCTCGAATGGATATCTTCTCTTACTGTGCCGCTATTCCTAGTCACGGCTGCCTTGGCACTGGGCGCAGGGTTGATCGTGACCTCTCGTGATGGAACGATTCGCCGGCTTCGTGACAAGCTGGAAGCTCAGACAGGGCAAATCGAAGAAGTTGGCAATGTTATCGTCATCCTTTTTGACGGCCTTCTGTTAAATCTCGCGAACAAATTGGAACTGGAGCAAGGATCGCAGGCACGCCTATCGCTCTACGTCCACGATAGCGAAACTCATTCGTTCATCCGCTGTGGACGTTACTCCAGAAATCCAGTCTTCCTGAGTCCAGGGCGCACGAGCTACCCGGACTATCAGGGTTGCATCGCAGAGGGATGGAAAAAAGGATGGCATTTCGACAATAGTCTACCACCTCAGGGAGCGCAGCGCCGAACCTACAATTTGAAGACATACTCCATCCCGGAGACCGTCACCGACTCCACTCGAATGAAGTCCACGTTATACGGAGTCAAGCGGCTCGATAATCTGGAGGGAAAGGCGATCGCCGTCCTCGTGGTCGAGGCCATCAATGCGGATCATTTCGCAGAAGACGCCCTACATGATACAATCAATGGATCGATCAATGATTACGCGAGAGTGATCCACGAGCTGCGTGCGTACGTTCCAAATCCAGCCAAAGCGGCAGAAAGCGGGTTGTGATGGCACAGCTACACGACGTGATGGCCTACCTGCTACAAAACTACCCCGCCAACATGGCTCACGAGCTCTCGAACGCCCGTTTGACCAAGATGGTCTATCTCGCTGATTGGCACCAGGCTCTCACGCACGGGCGTCAGATGACCGACATCCAGTGGTATTTTGACAACTTCGGTCCTTTCGTCCGTGATGTCGAGCAAAGAGCGGCCGATATGGACGAACTGTTTGTCGTGGATCTTGGCAGCAACATGTACGGGCAGGCAAAGAAAACATTTTCAGTACGGGACCGGAGTTACACTCCGCGCCTAACAGATGACGAGCGGAAGTCCTGCGATCACATCATCGAAGTTACGAGGAAGCTCTATTGGGCGCCATTCATCAAATTAGTCTATTCGACGCATCCGATTGCCAGCTCGGAACGCCACACCTTCCTGGATTTGATACTGAAGGCCGCAGAGTATCGCCAGCAGCAATTGGCAGCTGCAGGATAGTGACATTCCTCATCGTACGGAGTCTGTCACGGGCATGACCTTGAAGAAAAGCTCTCGCGCATACGAAGCTTGAGCCAAACCGACTTCTACGACAACGTCGCGTCTTCCTTTATGCGCGCCTACGTCGGATGTCTCTCGGTCGACGAGCTTTGCGACGCCGCGATTATCACGCTCAAGGATCCTCTTCAGATCCACATGGCAATCCGAAAGCGACTTGCGAGGCTTTGCGAAGAGCGCCGGATTGCGGTGGACGATCTGTCCGTCCGACTGATTGAGCAGGGAGAAGACCGCCACTTGCGCTCGCGGATCGAGGCATGCCTCTCCCACCTCCTTATGTCCTTTAGTCCTGCCCAACGTCTGTTTCTTCTCGACCGATGGGAAGACAAAAACACATCTTCTGCGTGGGCCAGGTGGCTGAAAGCGATCAACGGTGACAATATGCATTATGGCGACGAGCTGATCGCCAAGTGTTGGCAAACAACTCGCGATCCGAGAGCAGCAAAAGTGCTCGTCAGCCGTGGTGCGCCTGAGATACTGAAGGTCCTTGCATCGGACTTTATCGTATCAGGTGTCGAAGGCTGGATAGTCGGCAAGGCAATAATAAGGGCCGGCGGCGTTTCGGATGATGTCTGGGATATTCTGCGTGAACGACAACCGGCGACATACGCTTATCTTTGCGCGAAACAACTGCGGCCACTCTCCGAGAGCGAAGCGATCCAGGTTGTGCTCGATTCGCCAGACGAATTTCACAACGGCGGGAAAGGGCTCGCCATTTGGTCGCTCGGGCAATTGGGCCTTGAGCACGCTCTCGATGAGCTCTGGATCAAGCTGCGCTAGTTTGAAGCTGAGCAGCGATAATCATGTTTCTCGCTCGCTGGGAGCCTCCATGAAAGCGCCGAAGACACTTCCCAAAACCCCGATGCTGCCGGCCGACGCCACGCTGCGCACCATTGCTGATGGCTTGGGAGACCGGGTCAAGTATGTGCGGGAAGTGCTCGGGCAGATGACCGGATTCGGCGGTGATGTTCAGGTCCGCATCGGGGTGCGAAGCAACTGGAAGTACCCAGACTATGCTATCGAAAAGCTTTTCTTCGAAGGCTCCGCTACCATGAATATCTTCAATGGGCGGACGCATCGAGACTACGATTTCGACGAGGGCTTGGATGCCTCGAAGAACTGGTCAACGAATGCCATGACCTTCGCCGCTGTCCAACGTCTAATATGGGACCTTCATCACCCGCCCATGCTTTGATTTGCTTTGATCGTCGCCGGCGGCGCTATTACAGGCGTCGAGCCTTCCGCCTTGCCCGAAATCGCTCGAAGGCGCTTTGATTTCCATTTGATTTCCACTGGCTAACAACCGGCCGCCAAATTCAGGTGGCTTTGGCCAACCGCATGGCCCTTCAGTGCCATATCGTAGGTGATAGGCTGGTCGCGCAGCCATGGGCCGAACTTGCCATGAGGCATCGAGGCCTTGGCAGCGAGCATCCTCTTGCCGAGCGCGACGAGCTCCTCCCGGCGGCGCTAGCGCTTGGTGAAGCCCTGGCGGCCCTTTTCAGCCTCGCTGGCGTCCGCCTTGGCCATCCGGGATCGAAGCGTCTCCTTTGCCGTTAGCGAGTTCTCCCTCAGGCGCTGTAGATGCACGTAGACGATGCCGGCAAGGGCATGCCCCTGATGAACCTAGCCGCGCAGCTCGTTGACGATCGCCATGTATGCGCCGAGTGGGATCGCGTCGAACACCTCGAGCACGGCGGTCATGCTCCACCAGGTCCGGACAGGCCAGCAGCAAGTCAGATACGGCCGGCAGGCTGCTTTCCTCGATGAGCGCGTGGTTGCCGCGGGCCTCAGCCAGGACACACAGGACCAACCGCGCATGCTCGGTACCATGATTATCGAGCCGGCGGATTGAGCCGACGGCACGAGTCTGGCCTTCTTTTGGATAGCGGCTCTTGGAGATGATGTGGACGTCGAACTCGCCACACAGGGCAGCAACACGCGGGTCGACGTCGAGTGAAGATCCGCGGTTCCATCCTTCTCGCGCAAGCATCCAGCGTCTTCGGCGTTTTAAGTGATTGATATTTGCACCATGGCAGCGTCGTCAGCAAGCTTTATGCGCCCTTGAGAGGCCTGCTTGCACCAGTCCGACTGTTGCGGCATGTTCCCGCCGTTGGGAGGGGCCGATGATCCTTGTAGTGCTTTTCACCTTGGCCGGCGCGATCAGTGCTGTCTTCGGCTTTTTCACCATGACAGCGGGAAATTTCAATGCTGCCTCGATAGTGGCGGCCGCTCCGATTTTCCTGGTAGCCCTCGCATTTTTCGGCTTCGCCCAGGTGATCCACGCCCTCATGCGCGCGGCCAAAGCCTCCGAGGCGACGGTCGTTGAGTTGAAGGGCATCCGCGAGCAGCTTAGCAAGCGAGAACCGTGATTATCGATGATTTGGGAAACCCTTTGGAGTTGGATTGACCCGCTCGCGAAAGCGATTGGCGCTATTATTGGCGCTATTGTTGTCGCGGGCGGAGGGACTGCTGCTATTGCGTTCCTCATATTCCGTGGGCTCGGCGAGTCTTGGCTAAATTCCAAGTTTGAAAAGCGTATGGCTGCTTTCACCCATGAGCAGGACAAACAGATTGAGCGGCTGCGATTTAGAATAAATGCACTGTTCGACAGGACAACGAAGCTCCATGAAAGGGAATTTGATGTCGTGCCCGAAACCTGGGCACGTCTTATCGACGCTTATAACGAGGTGGCCGGGTTCGTTCATTTTTTCCAACAGTATCCAAACTTGGATAAGATGAGTGATGCGCAACTGGAAGAGTTTTTGGAATCTAGTCCGCTGCAAAAATGGCAGAAGGACGAGCTTAGGTCCACCGAAAAAAAGGTAAATTACTACCAGAAGGCAATATTTTGGGTAAGACTTGGCACATGCCAGGAAAAGTATCGCGACTTTCGAAAATTCCTAAGAAAAAACGCGATATTCATGCTTCCATCTATGAAGGAAAAGTTCGAGGCCATGGACGGATTAATGTGGGCCGCTTTGGTCGAACGGGAGTTCAACGAGGAGGATCATGGCGTTCCGAAAGAGCGAGCGGCAAAGAAGAAGTTTGACAGCGAATGCCCTGATTTGTTGCGAGTGCTCGAACAGGAAATTCAGGTCCGGCTGTGGTCAACCAACCTCTCCATAGAAGAGGGCAGCCCGGTTGATCAGGCGACCCGATAGTCGCGCACGATTCGGGTCGAGATTCCGCCAGCTGTAACCGAAGTCATTTGCGCGAAGCCGCCAACCGAAGGATCTGCACGCGGAGCATCGATCAGGCACGGCATCTCGGCCACCGGGTCATCTGCCCAGAACACCGCTTCAAGCAGGCTTGATCGTCTATCGGCGTCGCGACGCAATCGGGGATCTCGAACACCTCCCACGGCGCGAAGCCTTGCCGGTCGTGATTGGAGACCAGGAACGCTTGCGTGCCGGCGTTGCCGATACCCGCAAGGAATATATCGAACTCCAAGTGCTTGCCCCCATAGCGTCGACACATTCCCGGCGATCGATTGTAGGCGACCTATCGCGCTCACCAAGCCAGCGAAGTCCTGCGACTGGATTATGAGGGCTGTGCTCAGCGTATGAAGCAGCCTCCTCTGGTCGCGATCGCAGCGTTCAAGTGCGGAATGGGAAGGCACTTCAGGAATAGGCCGACTTGGCCTCCAAACAAGGTGCTGCCGAGGCCGTCGGTCAGAATGTGCACAGCATCTGTGGTCTTGAAGATATTGATCGCGGTCATCAGCGTGCCTGCAGTCCTGGGATCATTGAGGTGGTGGCGATCGCCGAGGCTATCGCCGCAAAAGTGACCTCCGCGCCAAACAGCGATATGCTGCCCGAGCCGAGAATGGCGGTGAATATAGGAACGAAGATCGGGTCTGCCTGGTGCTGGTCCCGGAGCGCCTCGATCCTTCTTGCGATACTCTGGATCGACGTCGCACTGGCGGCGCATCTCCTCCATCCAAGGCGCATCCAGCAGCCCCGAGCTCGCCCGCGGCGCCTTGGGATGCATGGCCTCGGAAAGTGCCTGGCACTCATCGTTGATACGTCGCTCTCGGGCATGCGGGTTGCCCGAGAATTGGACCGGCTCATCACCGAGCGCGGCCGGCCGAGAATGATCGTCAGCGACAATGGCAGCGAGTTCACCTCGAACGCCATCCTCTCCTGGGCGGATCAGAACCGCGTCGAATGGCATTACATTGCGCCCGGCAAGCCGATGCAGAATGGCTTCATCGAGAGCTTCAACGGCCGACTACGCGATGAACTGCTCAACGAGACGCTGTTTACTTCGCTGGCTCAGGCACGCGTCGCCATCGCCCTGTGGCGCGCCGACTACAACACCGCGCGGCCGCATTCCCAAATCGCCTGGCAGACACCGGCCGAGTTCGCCACCACCTTCAATCTGCGATGGTCGCTCGCGCTGCGCTATGCCAAAGGCTCCGCGCCAGCGCCCGTCGCTTCACCCGCCCAGCAGGGCACAACCCACGCCGGAAACGAACTCAAAACTGGATAGAAACTGGGGGCAACGTCAGCGAGGCGCTTATGTATGATCGACGCGTTGGTGCCAGGCTTCTGAATGATAATCACGACGATGGTAGTCATTCTCGACGATACAAGAGTTGCTGCCACTTATTCGGACAGGAGCTACCGGTTCGATTGAACCGGTAGCGGTGAACGGAAGCGGCACAAACACCCCTCGGCCGCGATTTCGCCAATAGCAATACCGTAGAAACGTGCCGCTTTGGCGGAGGATCTGCGCCCTCCGAAGGCAGAAGTTACAGGTTCGAATCCTGTCGGGTGCGCCATTGCCGCAGTTCGTTTGCGACAACTATTCCTGCTGGATTTGACAGGGCCAATCTTCAGGCCTCGTCAAGCCAGAAGGCAACTCGGTCCGGGCGTCTCCGCAAGCCATGTTGAGCTGCCACTGGGACAGACCCGCCGAATTGGAAAGATCGACGCCCTCGATACGGGTCAGAAAGAAAAAGGCGCGGTCAAAGTCTATCGGCGCGGTGAACGTCGCTCCTCGGAAGTCCGCCCGTGCGAGATTGGCAAACGAGAAGCGGCTGCCGCTGATATCGGCGTCATGGAACTGCGCACGCCCCAATTCTGCCTTTGTGAAATCAACATTGGTCAGATTGGCGCCCTGGAAATTCGAGCGCTGTATTTCCGCGCTCGCAAACACAGCGCCCTGCGCGTCCATACGGCTGAAGTCGGTCCTGTAGGCCTCGATTCTGTCGAACCGGGCGCCTTTGGCGGTCGAGTCGGCCAGGGAAGCACGCACAAGCGTTGCCTTCTCAAGATTTGCCGCAACGAGATTGCTGTTCCTGAGGTCGGTCGAAGTGAAATCAACACCGAACAGGTTCGCCCCGCTCAGGTCCTGTCCTTCTAGGATGAGAAGCTTCTTGTCACACTCGTGCCAATTGACGCCAGGCGTCGCGGCTGCGTCGCAATTTTGAGCGGCAGTGGCGTTCTGCCAAGCAAACACAGTGCAAACCGCTAGAACCAAGCCGGATGCGCCGTAAGCTCTGGTTCGTCTCAAAGTCATTGTTGCTGGACCTCTGCCACTCGCCGACACTCAACCTTACCACATCTGCTGACACACGAGCCACGGTGACCACCGCCGTCACAGTTAGCGCATTTCTCATATTCAAGCTTTGATGTTGATCAACCGATCAACCCGCGCGTAGGGCGCGATTTGCGAGCGCCTCCCCATATCATCGACGGTCCAGCAGAGTATGGCGGAGAGGGAGGGATTCGAACTCCGCGCTTGGAAAAGCGTCCCTCTCGTCTTCACCGTGCAGGCTGGTTACTCTGGGCGGCAGAGTGCCCTTCCGCGCTTCGCAAACCTGCCGTGGGAAAAGCCTTGCCGTTTTTTCCGGCGGGGCTTTGATCAGATCGCGACTATTAGTGATTTATGCTGGAACTGGTTGCGGAGGTTGGAGTCGGACCAATTTGCACCGATTAAGAAGCCCCGTCAGCAAACGAACTCGGTCACAGCACTGTATTGGCGGTATCCCTCTCCCGCTACCAAATTCCAAAGATAAATCAAATACATAGAGATGTACCGGTGCCAGTCGTCTCATTGTAGCGGGTCGCGCGATTTTGCAGTTTTGACACCCGGTTTTGCAGCAGGGCCGCTTCTCTCAAGACAGGGCGATCCGATAGCTGCGAGGGCCATGACGTTTCGGTGCTCTAGATTGCACTCCCGTACAAGCCTCGAGACAACATCCCATCGAAGCGGTGGCTCTCCTACGCTTTCTTCAGAAATTCCGTCCGCAGAACCAGATTGCCTTTGTGCATTCAGCCCGTTGAGGAGATCGGCGAGTTCCTCGGGATCGTGCTGGTTCATTCCAACGATGGTTCGGCTGCCCATCTCGACGGGCCGCCCGGTACGAGCATCATTGACGGTCCAGGTGCCGGTCGGATCCTGAAAAGGCCTGTAGCCCGCGGCGGCTCCAATCGAGTGGCCGGCCGAGATAAGGCCCATCGCCGGCGCCATCACGCGCAATCCGAGATGGCTGGCGACAAGACTGGCCGTGACGGGAATGGCCGCATGGCTTTGGTTTCGAGGCGCAGGGCGTATCGCCCGGTTTTCTACAGCCTCAAGACAGATGCGTCACGCATCACTAATTGAATGCGTCGCATTTTAATATATGCTGCAAGACGTAGAGATAATATCTCAAAGCTGATCAAAAAGGGGGATGCGACCGTGATAACTGCTCCACAGTTGCGTGCCGCGAGGGCGCTCCTTGGCATCGACCAGCGCAGACTTGCCGAATTGTCCGGTCTTTCCGTGCCGACAATTCAACGCATGGAAGCCAGCGAGTCGATTATTCGGGGTAACGTCGATTCTCTCATGAAGCTGATCGGGGCACTTGACCTCGCCGGTGTGGAATTGATCGCTGAAGGCGCCTCCAGCCAAATCGGTGGGCGCGGCGTGCGACTGAAAGCGGATTTTGACCCCGCCAAAATCCTTGGCGGGGTCGACACGGATGCCAAACTCCCCGTGAGGAGCGTGGCGTGATTTCGGGGGCCGCGGTCCTCCTGTGGGGCGTTGCTGCGCTCCTGGGGGCTGCGGTGCTTGCGATTGCGGAAAGCCGCAGATCGGACTCGGGAACACGCCTGATCTACGGCTTGACGCTAGGTATATCGGCGGCCGTGCTCATGGTTCTCGCGAGCCGCATCGCCGACAATCCCGTCACCCCGTCGACTGTGGTGTTGCCTCTTGGATTGCCATGGATTGGCGCTCATTTCCGTTTGGATGCGCTCTCGACTTTCTTCCTCATCGTCGTCAACTTCGGCGGCTCCATGGCCAGCCTTTATGGCCTCGGCTACGGCAGGCATGAGTCTGCGCCGCATCGGGTGCTGCCGTTCTTCCCGGCTTTCCTAGCCGGAATGAACCTTGTCGTGGTGGCCGACGACGCCTTCACTTTCCTGCTTTCTTGGGAATTCATGTCGCTCGCCTCCTGGGCGCTCGTCATGGCGCACCATCGCGAGCAGGACAATGCGCGGGCGGGCTACATCTATCTCGTGATGGCGAGCTTCGGCACACTCGCGCTGCTGCTTGCGTTCGGCCTGCTCGCCGGATCCGATGGAACCTACACATTCGACGCGATGCGAGCCGCCGACCCCACCCCGTTCGCCGCTGCTTTCGTCCTGGTTCTCATGCTGCTGGGCGCCGGCTCCAAGGCTGGACTTGTCCCGCTGCACGTTTGGCTGCCACTCGCTCATCCGGCCGCGCCAAGCCAAGTCTCGGCTCTCATGAGCGGCGTGATGACCAAGGTCGCAGTCTATGGCTTCATACGCGTTATTTTCGATCTGCTCGGTGAGCCGGCATGGTGGTCGGGCGTTGCCGTGCTTTTCCTTGGCGGCCTGACGGCGGTTCTCGGCATCCTCTACGCGCTGATGGAAAAGGACCTGAAGCGACTGCTTGCCTATAGCACCATTGAAAACATCGGCGTCATCTTCGTAAGCCTTGGTCTCGCGCTCGCTTTCAAGGCGAACGCCATGCCATCGGCTGCAGCGCTGGCGCTCACCGCCGCGCTGTTCCACGTCCTCAACCATTCCTTTTTCAAGAGCCTGCTGTTTTTCGGCGCGGGCGCCGTGCTGACGGCAACCGGAGAGCGGGATATGGAGAAGCTGGGCGGTCTCATCCACCGCATGCCCTTTACAAGTTTTGCCTTTCTCGTCGGTTGCGTCGCGATCTCGGCACTTCCACCCTTCAACGGCTTCGTCTCCGAATGGCTGGCCTTTCAGGCCATATTGCAGAGCCCCGATCTGCCACAATGGGGACTGAAGGTCATGGTGCCCGCCGATGGCGGTCTGCTGGCGCTGTCAGCGGCACTGGCCGCGGCCTGCTTTGTAAAGGCGTTCGGGATTACATTCCTCGGCCGGCCACGCTCGGCCGCGGTGGAACTGGCGCATGAGGTCGACCGCTACTCGCTGGCGGCAATGTTCATTCTCGCTTCCCTTTGTCTCCTGGCCGGCATTCTGCCCGGTCTTGTGATAGACGGCCTCTCATCGGTGACACTGCCACTGATCGGCAGTCGGATGCCTATGCAGATGGCCCAGCCCTGGCTGTCTATCGTGCCGATTGCAGCGAGCCGCAGTTCCTACAACGGCCTGTTGGTGTTCCTGTTCATCGCCTTTTCCGCATCCGCTGCGGCATATGTGATCCATCGCTTTGCATCACATGCACTCCGTCGGGGTCCCGCCTGGGGTTGTGGCTTCCCGGATGTGGTCCCGAGCTCGCAGTACACGGCCGTCAGCTTCGCGCAGCCTATCCGCCGCGTCTTCGGCACGTTCGTATTCCGTGCAAGGGAAACCGTCGAAATGCCGGCACCTGGCGAGACCGGTCCGGCTCGTCTGAATGTCGAAATGCATGATGTGATCTGGGAGACGCTGTACCTGCCTATCGGCCGGGCCCTCGACTTTGCGACCGACCACCTCAACCATCTGCAGTTCCTGACGATCAGGCGCTACCTGACCCTCGTCTTTCTCTTTCTCATTGTCCTGCTCCTGGTGCTCGCACTATGGCCGTGATTCTCGAGTTGGCCGTTCAAGGCGCGCAGATGGCGCTGGTGCTTTTGCTGGCGCCGCTCCTGACCGGATTCGTGCGCAAGGTGAAGGCACGGCTCTTGCGCCGCCAGGGTCCTTCCCTGATCCAACCTTACCGCGATCTCTTGCGGCTGATGCGCAAGGAAGTCGTTCTGGCGGACAACGCATCCTGGCTGTTTCGCGTGACGCCCTATCTGATCTTTGCCACCACCTGGGTCGGCGCCGCGCTCATCCCGACATTCGCCGCCGGCCTCACATTCAGTTGGACCGCCGATCTCATAGCCATTGTCGCACTGCTGGGAAGCGCCCGGTTCTTCCTGGCGCTGGCAGGCATGGACGTCGGCACGAGCTTCGGCGGCATCGGCTCGAGCCGCGAGGTGATGATCGCTTCGCTGGCCGAACCCGCCATGCTGCTCATCGTGTTCAGCCTGGCGCTCGTCGCGGGTGCTACGCAACTCTCAACGGTCGCCGCCTTCATGGGGTCACCGGAGGTTGGCTTGCGGGTGTCGCTCGGGATGTCGCTCATCGCCCTCGTGATGGTGGCGATCGCCGAAAACGCCCGCATACCCGTGGACAACCCATCGACCCATCTGGAACTCACCATGGTTCATGAGGCGATGGTGCTGGAATATTCCGGTCGCCATCTGGCGATGATCGAGTTTGCCGCCTTCCTCAAGCTTCTGCTCTATGTGTCGCTGATTTCCTGCGTCTTCCTACCTTGGGGACTGGCGAGCGCCGGGGCAGGACTGGAATCCCTTGCTCCGGGTGTCGTCGCCTATGTCGGCAAGCTTGCCGTCTGTGGCGTTCTCCTCGCCGTGTTTGAGACTGCCATTGCCAAGATGCGCGTCTTCCGCGTCCCGGATTTCCTCGGGGCAGCGCTGATGCTGGCCCTGCTCGGCACGCTCCTGCTGTTCGTCTCACGGAGCCTCTGATGAACGGCCTCACCTTCGACATCGCTCACCTGCTCGCCGGCGGCCTGGTGCTGGTCAGTTTCATGATGCTGTATCAGGATCGCCTCTTTGCTCTGATCAACGTTTTTGCGCTTCATGCAATCGTGCTGGCCCTGTCCGTAGCTTGGCAGGCATACATTCAGGACGCGCATCATCTCTACGTCACGGCGGCGATCGCCCTCGTCTTCAAGGCGATCGTCATTCCTGTCGGGCTTCATCGCATCATTCAGCGGCTCGGCATCCATCGTGACGTCGAGACCGCCGTCGGCATCGGTACGACGATGCTTGCGGGGATAGGCCTGGTGACCCTGTCCATGGTCCTGATGCTGCGCGTCACTCCCGAGGCTGATCCCCTCGCCCGCGAGGACCTGGCTTTCGCGCTGTCCATCATTTTGCTGGGGCTGCTGGTGATGGTCACCCGCCGCAACGCCGTCAGCCAAGTTGTCGGATTCATGTCGCTCGAGAACGGTCTGGTCCTCGCCGCCACGGGGGCCAAGGGCATGCCTCTGGTCGTCGAGATCAGTGTCGCCTTCTCGATCCTTATCGCCTTCATCGTCATCGGAGTCTTCCTGTTCCGCATCCGCGAGAGGTTCGACTCGGTGGATGTCGGCGCGCTCGACGACTACAGGGGAGAACACCGTTGACCGCGTTTTCCCTCGATGCGGTGGCCGCCATTTTGCTGATACCGGTCTTCGCGGCCGCACTTCTGGCGGCGCTGCCGAAATACCGGATATCGGCGGGCGTCAATGTCGCTGCGAGCTTGCTGACCTTGCTCGCCGCACTGTCGCTTCTTGTCACCGACCGCCCGCAGCCTGGGCAGTATCTGCTCGTCGACGATCTCAATATCGTCTTCATCGTGCTCAACACATTCGTCGGCTTCACCACCAGCGTCTTCAGCGCTTCCTACATTGCCCACGAACTGGAGAGCGGGCGGCTGACAGTCCCGAACTTGCGGTTTTATCACGCAATGTACCAGGTCATGATGTTCGGCATGAACCTGGCGTTCGTGTCGAACAATATTGGCTTGATGTGGGTGGCGGTGGAGCTTGCCACGCTGACCACCGTGCTCATGGTCGGCATCTACCGCACGCACGAGGCGCTGGAGGCCGCCTGGAAATATTTCATTCTGGGCAGCGTCGGCATCGCGCTCGCACTGTTCGGCACCATCCTCGTCTACATGGCTGCACAGCCGGTTGTTGGCGAGGGGACGAATGCGATGGTCTGGACGGTGCTCATCGCTCACGCCGCGCGCTTCGATCCGGCTCTGCTCAATGTCGCCTTCATCTTTCTGCTGCTCGGCTACGGGACGAAGGTCGGCCTTGCGCCCTTACATGCCTGGCTGCCAGACGCGCATGCTGAGGGTCCAACGCCGATTTCCGCAGTGCTGTCGGGCTTGCTGTTAAACGTCGCACTCTATGCCGTGCTGCGCTTCAAGCTATTGCTCGCGGCAAGCCCGGAAGCGATCGCACCTGGGCCATTGATGATCACGATGGGACTGACGTCGCTTGTCTTCGCGGCCTTCATGCTCTACCGCCGCCGCGACATCAAACGCCTGTTCGCGTACTCCTCGATCGAGCACATGGGCATCATCGTGTTCGCCTTCGGCATAGGAGGCCCGCTCGCCAATTTTGCCGGGCTGCTGCACATGGTCATGCACAGCCTGACGAAGTCGGCGATCTTTTTCACGGTCGGCCACATTGCCCAGGTCAAGGGGACACAGAACATCGCCGAAATCCGGGGACTGACGGAAACACATCCTGCCCTTGGCTGGGCGCTCGTCATCGGCGTCGTTGCCATTGCCGGCCTCCCTCCGCTCGGTATCTTCATGAGCGAATTCCTGGTCGTGAGTTCGACATTTGCAAGACACCCTCTTTTGGCGATGCCCTTGGTTTTCGGGATTCTGCTCGCTTTCGGCGCCCTGCTGCTTCGACTGACCGGCGTCGCTTTCGGCGAACCGCGCGGCAGCACTGCACCCGCCGAGGCGTCCTACATTCCGATGTATTCCCACTTGGCGTTGGTGTTTGCCGCCGGCATCTATCTGCCGCCACCGCTGGTCACATGGTTCCAGCACGTCGCAAGTATCCTGGGGTGAGCAGAAGAGAGAAAGAGCATGCCCGCGCTGATCGACCTCATCCTTGCTGGCCAACGTGTCGAAAATCATTTCCCGTGGTCGCGCGCCGTGGTGACTCCGAAAAAATGGGGCTTTGCCGTCGAGCAACTGGCCGAGGGCCACTGGAGCTTGCTCGGCCTATGGGGTGAGCCAGGCGCCGTCCACATGGCACTTCTCGATGAAAGCGCCGGGGACATCGGCGTCGTCAGCCTGGAATGCCCCAGTGGCCGCTACCCATCGGTCGGCCGGCTGCATCCGCCCGCATTGCGGCTCGAACGTGCGGCTGCTGACCTGTTCGGGCTCCTGCCACAAGGCGCGCCTGATATGAGACGGTGGCTTGATCATGGCCATTGGGGTGTCAGCTATCCGTTGAGTACCCGCGTCCGGACGTCTGCTGCGACTGCCTTCCCGTACAGTTTCCTGCCTGCCGAGGGGGAGAGCCTGCATCAGATCCCGGTCGGGCCCGTGCATGCCGGCATCATCGAGCCGGGCCATTTCCGGTTCACGGCGAGCGGTGAAACGGTCGTCCGGCTGGAGCAGCGCCTCGGATACGCGCACAAGGGTATAGAAGGCCTGATGGCGGGGTCCGACATCGACCGTGCAGCCAAATTGGCGGGCAGAACCTCTGGCGACAGTACCGTGGCATACTCCCTCGCTTTTGCCCGCGCGGTCGAGGCGGCGCTGGGTGTCCAGGTTCCCCCACGCGCGGTCTGGCTGCGAGCGCTCATGGCCGAGTTGGAGCGCCTGGCCAATCATCTGGGCGACATCGGCGCTATCTGCAATGATGCCGCCTTCGCGCTCATGCATGCCCACTGTGGGGTGCTGCGTGAGCGCGTATTGCGGGCAAGCGATGCTGCCTTCGGTCATCGTTTGATGCGCGACTGCATCGTGCCCGGAGGCGTGGCAAGCTTCCTGAGCGATGAGGGCACGACAGCGCTCAGGTCCCTGATCGCAGAGATCAGGCAGCGGTTTCCCGCGCTGGTCGAACTCTACGACAACACGGCGTCGCTGCAGGATCGGACTGTCGCAACTGGCCGGCTGAAGGTGGAACTCGCTCGTCAATATCGCGCCGGAGGCTACGTTGGCCGGGCCTCCGGTCGGGACTTCGATGCCCGACGCAATCTCGCTTATCCACCCTATGGCGAACTCGCCTTCGATGTACCTCTCCTCCAGGAAGGCGATGTGAACGCCCGTGTATGGATTCGTATCCACGAGGTCGAACAGAGCCTGTCCCTGATCGAACAAGTCCTGCGACAGCTGCCAGACGGGCCGATCCGCGTCGATTTCGCGCAGACAAACCGATCGCATGAAGGCATGGCGCTCGTCGAAGGTTTCCGCGGCGATATTCTGGCCTGGCTGCGCATTGGCAAGGGCGGCTTGGTCGAGCGCTGTCACCTCCGTGATCCGTCATGGTTTCAATGGCCGCTCCTTGAAGCGGCGATCGAAGGAAACATCGTTGCCGACTTTCCGCTGTGCAACAAATCGTTCAACTGCTCTTATTCGGGCCATGATCTCTGAAGGCACGCTGTCATGCGCAAGCTTCTTTTTGAAAGCCTGATACGCCCCCCTCTCACCGAGCGTCCGCCGTTGGCAAGCAGCACGGCAGTCGACGAACTCGCACGCGCGCTCGATGGGGCTGCTCACAAACGATTGGGGCGAAGCCTGTCGATCCGGGCGGTCGATGCTGGTTCCTGCAACGGCTGCGAACTTGAGATGCACGCGCTGAACAACGCCTTCTATGACATCGAGCGTTTTGGGATCCGGTTCGTCGCATCACCGCGCCATGCCGATGTACTGCTCGTCACCGGGCCGGTCACAAAAAACATGCGCGAGGCATTGAAGCGGACCTACGACGCAACACCCAACCCAAAATGGGTGGTCGCACTGGGAGATTGCGCAGGCAATGGCGGCTGTTTCTCCGGCAGCTATGCGGTGGTGCGCGGAGTGTCCGAGGCCTTGCCTGTCGATCTGCACATTCCAGGTTGTCCGCCGCCGCCAATCGAAATTCTGAAAGGCCTGCTCGCCTTGCTTGAGGGCGTGAATTCCAAGACTGGTGCTGCCCGAAGGTGACTATGTAGAGGCTTTGCCAAGGTTGGCCTTGTCGCTGCATAGATCCAACCAATGCGTAGCCGTGAGTTTAAGGGCATCAGCCAACCTCTGTCCCAAAATTGGAAGGCGCTCGGCGGCGAGAACGGCTAAAACGCCTGCTTTTTTCGCCGGCAGCCCAGCGCTTTCGATCGAAGGGGAACCCGTTCCCTAGTCCGAAATGGTTACTTGCGCTGCAGCTAATGTAGTTACAATCTTGTGAAGTCGGAAGCTGCATGGGCCGGCTAGGCGCGAGTACCGTCTTCGCCGGCGTCTCAAGGCAGTCGACCACACGTTTGCGGTGCTCTAAGGGGGAAATCAATGAGATTGACGATTATTTGTGCGGCAATTGTGATGGCCGTATCCACCGCCGCCGTTGCACACGAGAAAAAGAGGGTGGTCAGTACACCAGTAACGTCGTGCTGCGCCGACCTGTCGGGCAGCACGATCAAGAAAAACAGGGAAACAAAATTGGACTGCAGTTCAACCGGAACTGTCTCCAGCGCGATTTCGAAAGACAAATCGGAGCCGCGCCTGGGATATGAAACGGTTAATCCTGCAATCATATCGATCTATTAGCTGAGGAAATACCAGGCAGGTCTATCGGCGCTCAGGCTTCGGGAGCAGGGCCTGGACCGACTCGCGGCCATTGCCTGCGGACCATATTCAAGCATCGATCAAGTCGGATGCCGCCGCGAAATCAGCCGTTAATCGCTTGGTGGCGGCGCTCGGCCTCATTGCGCATGCCTGCGCTCAATGTTTGATGCGGTCACGCATTGCGTACCAAAGCATGCCGAGCACATAGAGCGGCCCGCGCAGCGCCGTGCCGCCGGGGAACGGCAGCGGGCTTAGGGTCGAAAACAGATCGAGCCGCGAAGCATCACCGGTGATCGCCTCAGCGAGCAGCTTACCCGACAGCGTCGACAGGATCACCCCCTTGCCCGAATAGCCATGCGCAAAATAGACGTCGCCATAGCGACCGACATGCGGCAGGCGCGATGTCGTCACCGAGACCAGCCCGCCCCAGGCGTGATCGATGTGGCGGCCGCGCAATTGCGGAAAGGTGTTTTCCATGTGCGGCCGCACGAAGCCGGCAATGTCGGCGGGCGGCGACGGCGTATAGCGCTCGCCGCCGCCGAACAGCAGGCGTCCATCCGCCGACAGCCGGTAGTAATTGACGACGAAGCGCGTGTCGGAGACGGCCACATTGCTTGGGATGACGTCGCTCGTGTCGCCCAGCGGCTCGGTGGCGATGATGTAGTTGCCGACCGGCATGATGCGGCTGTTGACGCGCGGCTCAAGCCCGTGGAGCAGCGCATCGCCGGCCAGTACGACATGCCTGGCCCGCACCGAGCCTTTGGCCGTCGAAACCCGGGGGGAAGGTTCCCGCTCCAGCCGCAGCGCCACCGAATTCTCGTGGATGGTGACGCCCGCCGCAGCCGCGGCGCGAGCAAGACCGAGCGTGTAGTTCAGCGGATGCATATGGCCACCGAGCTTCTCGTACATCGCGCCGTGATAAGGTGTGTTCACCATTCCGCGCGCCTGCGCTGCCGACAGCATCTCGACATCATGAAAGTTCATCACCGTAGAAAGGCACTCGGCCTCTTCTTCGAGGTCGCGCAGGTCGGAACCGTTGACCGCACCGGCCAGATGGCCGGTGAGCCTGAGGTCGCAATCGATGGCATGGCGCTCGATCAGACCGAGCACGAGGGCCCGCGCCTCGAAGGCGAGATCGAACAGCGCCCTCCCCCGTTCCGGCCCATATAGCTTGACCAGCCCCTTGGCGCCCTTGCGCAGGCCGGGGATCATCTGGCCGCCATTGCGCCCCGACGCCCCCCAGCCGATCTTGCCGCCTTCGAGCAGCACCACCTTCAGGCCGCGTTCGGCTGCATGAAAGGCTGCGGAGAGGCCGGTACAACCGCCGCCGACCACCACCAGATCGGCGTCGACGTCGCCCTGCAGCGCCGGATGGTCCGGAGCCGGATTGGCCGTCGCGACATAGTAGGATTTGCCGATATCCAGGCCGGAGTTGAAGCCCCCAGAATTGAAGCCCATCATCACACCTTGAGCAGCAGATGGTCGCGTTCCCAAGAGGTGACGACGCTCTGGAACAGGTCGATCTCAACGCTCTTGACGCGCAAATAGGTCTGGAAGAAATCCTCGCCGAGCACCGCCCGAACCGAATCGCACGCAGCGAAGCGGTCGAGCGCCTCTTCCATGGTTTTGGGCAGCGTGCTCCTGCTACGATAGGCATTGCCCGACGCTTCCGTCGAACGAGCGATCTTCTCCTCGACGCCGAGATAACCGCAAAGCAGCGAGCCGGCTATCGCCAGATAGGGGTTGGCATCGGCGCCGGGCAGCCGATTTTCCACGCGCCGCGCGGTGCGCCCGCCGGCCGGCACACGCAGGCCGCAGGAGCGGTTGTCGTGCGACCACTCGATGTTGGCGGGTGCACTGTGGTTCGGCCGGATGCGGCGGAACGAATTCACGTTCGGCGCAAACAGCGGCATCACCTCGGGAATGTATTTCTGCAAGCCGCCGATGAAATGCCCGAACATCTCGGTGTCGGCGCCGTCACGCCCGGCAAACAGCGTGTTGCCCGCCTCGTCGACGACAGACATGTGGAGATGCATTGAGCTGCCGGCTTGTGCGGCTATCGGTTTGGCCATGAAGGTCGCCTGCATGCCACCTTCCTGCGCGGCCTGGCGCGTCATTCGCTTGAACAGCAATACCTTGTCTGCCAGCGGCAGCGCGTCGCCATGCAGGAAATTGATCTCCAGTTGGGCCGTGCCCGATTCATGGATGAGCGTGTCGAGCGGCAGTCCGGCTGCCGCAGCATAGTCATAGAGGCGCCGGATCACCGGCTCGAATTGCTCCAGTGCCGCCATGTCATAGGGGTGCTGCACGCTTTCGGAGCGGCCATTGCGCCCGACCGGCGCCTTCACCGGCCTGTCGGGATCGGGATTGGGCGCGGTGAGATAAAATTCAAGCTCCGGCGCCACCACCGCCCGCCAGCCGCGCTGGCGATATAGATCGAGCACGGCCCGCAACACGTGCCGCGGCGAAGCCATCCACGGCCGGTCGTCCATGTGGAACGCATCGGCGAAGACATAGGCCTTGCCTGGCCCGCCACCGGGCGCCAGACAGAGTGTTGCGACATCCGGCACCATCCGCATGTCGGGGTCCTGGTAGGCGAACCCCTCGTCGACGGAACCGGAATAGCGGCCGTCGATGCTGACCAGGAACGCGCTGCTCGGCAGATAGAGTGCTCGGTCCTCGATCGCCTTGAGGAACTTGGCCGCTGACAGGGTCTTGCCGCGCAGCACGCCGTTCATGTCGGGCACCAGGCACTCGATCTCGCTGACAGCGTGAGCGGCCAACCAGTCTTTCGGGTCGTTGGTGCCGTTCATGGTCGAGGCATCCGTTGTTGTGGTGTCAAGCATCAGGTCGGGTCCTTGCGAGAGCGAGAATGGCTTCGGCAGCCACGTCCGTTCCGGGTGTCAGCGCCATATGCACTGCATTCTCCCGGAGGCGTGCGCGCATTGCAGCATCGGCCATCAGGCCGAGAATGCTTCGCTCCAATTCGTCTTCCGTCCAGCCATCGCGGCTGATGTGGCGCCCGACGCCGGTTTCTTCGGCACGTTGCGCATTGTCATGCCCGTCCCAGCAATAGGGCATGACCAGCGACGGCACGCCGAAACGCAATGCTTCGCAAAAGCTGTTGTTGCCGCCGTGATGAATGAAGAGGTCGCATTTCGCCACGACCGAAGGCTGTGGAAACCAGGCGTCGAGATAGACATTGTCCGGAACGGCGCGATAGCTGTCGCGCAGACCTCCGGCATTGACAATGAAGCGGGCCGGCAGCCTGTCGAAAACGGCGAGCATGCGCTGGATCAGGCCGACATCCATGGCGCCAAGACTACCGAAACTGACATAAACCAGCGGTCCGCCATTGCGCGGAAAGACCGGTACGTCGAACGGCCCTTCCGAGCGGACGCAGCCTTCGAGATAGACGAAGCTGGCAGGGTCGAGCGGCTCGGCGCGCTGCCTTCGCACAATCGTTGGGGTCAGCAGCAGATTGAGGGCGGGCGAAGGTTCTAGAAAAAGACCTGTTGGCAAGGGCGCAAGACCGGCGTCGGTCCGAAGCCGATTGAAGCGGTCATGGGCCGGAGCGACCGCTGCCAGGTAGCGCGCCTCGAACACCGCGCGGCTCGGGTCGTCGGCGGCGAGACCGGACAGATAGGGTGGCACATTGGCATCGGGAAGCTCGGTTTCGGCGCAGGAGACGACGCGCACCCACGGGCAGCCGGCTGTCGCCAATGCCGGGAACATGACGACGTTGTCGAGCACCACGACGTCCGGCTTCAGCCGCGCCAGCAATTGGCGCAGCGGCGCCTCGGCGTTGACCGCAGTGTCTACGATTGCTTGCCAGGTCGGGGCAACGTAGGTTTCGAGCTGATCGATGGGGCTCAGCCTGAAATGCGGCAGATGACGGCGCACGAAGGCCTGCCAGTAGCTCTGGCGTTCGCTGTCGGTCAACGGATCGTCAGTAGGCAACTGGTATTCCTGAAACCCATAGTCGGCGAACACGCCAGAAAAGCCGGCATGGCAGATGAACACCGGACGGGCGCCACGAGCGCGCAGGGCCTGCGCTATGCCAACGCAATTCAGCGCAGCGCCGAAGCTCGCTTCCGGAAACAGTGCGATGGTCGGGCTGCCTTTGCGCATGATCCTCGTTATTCCGGCCGGCTGATCATGCCGAACAGCGCGGGCGCCCCGCGACTGGCCGCCTGCGGTCGCTGGCTGCGGGAAAGCCGCAGATGGACCCGAAGCAGATCGGCTGCAACCTCGTACTGCTGGCTCTCCAGATGGTCGAGTATGGTCAGATGCTCGCGCAATGATTGCTTCAGCCGGAAGACATTGACGCCGGCATACGTTCCCGGCAGCCGGCGCAGCCTGAGATGATCGGCCAACGCCTCGGCGACGAAGCGGTTGGCGGAGCCACCGGCGATCATCCCGTGAAAATCGATGTCCAGCCGTTGGAACTCTCTGGAATCGAATGCCGCGTCGGGCAGAGCCAGCAGCATTTCCATGCCCTGTCGCAAGGCTGCCGCGCGCGTCCCATCCAGCCGGAACCCAGGCGCCAGAAGGGCGGCGGGTTCCAGCAACAGCCGGAATTCATAGCTCTCCCCTTGTGCGCCAGGATCGTCCGGCACCCTCCTGAAAAGCCAGGACTGCCCCGGCGCGCGGTCCAGAAGATTTTCCTCGGCCAGTTTCTTCAGCGATTTTAGTACCGTCCTGCGCTCGGCATTATACCGTCGCATCAGCGCGCCGACGGTGACCGTCTGGTCCAGCCGGCGCGCCGAGCGGTCTCGCAGGATCATGTCGGCAAGTTCATCCTCCTCGGCGCTCGGCAGGTCGGCGGCGACGGTCGCCTGGCTCGTGAGGTCTACGGCCAAGCGATAGCCGGACTCAGCCTCCCATTGAACTACGCCTTTTTCAGTGAGCAGACGCAGCGCGGCCCGCACCGGAGTTCGGGATACGTTGCAGAGCGAAGCGATCTGCTGCTCCGGGAGATGAGCGCCGGGTTCAAAGCCGCGTTTCCGGGCCACATCGAGAATGCGCTGTGCAAGGTCGAGATGGTTGGTGCGGGGACGTCGAGCTGCAACTTGCATGGCAATTCTCATGAAGGACTTGGCGGCTGAGGTTTGGCCGATTGCCCTTGCGGATGCGATCGGCCGGGATTCACCGTAGTTGACAAATTATGGATTGACGTACTTTTTTCTGCAATAGTACTGTGAGATCAATCGGCAATAAAAGACCGGGGAACAGGATCAAAGCGGCTACGGCTGCAAGCGCTGGTCCGACGACTAAGTTCGATGATCAACCAGAATGGGAGTCTGTCATGACCACCACCACCCTGCGGCACCGTCCGTTAAGGAAATCCTTGATCGCACTTGGCCTTGGCCTGGCGCTGTCAGCGCCGGCGGCTGCCTCCGACCTCGTTATCTCCAACTGGGACGGCTACATGGCGCCGGATGCCATGAAAGCTTTCAAGGCGGCGACCGGTGTCTCCGGTGAAGTCGTGGTTCACGCCACTAACGAGGAGATCATGGGCAAGCTCGTCGCGTCCGGCGGGAAGGGCTATGACGTGGTCTTCGTCTCCTCGCCCTTCGCCGAAGTGCTGAACAAGCTCGGCCTGATCGAGGCGATCGACCATGCCAATATCCCTAACCTCGCCAATCTCTATCCCGAGGCGGCGAAGCTGCCGCACGACGCCGGCAACAATTTTTCCGTGCCCTACACTTGGGGCACCACCGGCCTTTGCTACCGTTCGGATCTGGTGAAGGCGGAGCCGGTGAGCTGGAACGACCTTCTCGCCCCGTCCGATGCGCTCAAGGGCAAGACGACGATGCTGGCGACCGACCGCTGGCTGCTTGCCGCCGGCCAACTCGCCAAGGGCTATTCGGTGAACGAGACCGATCCGGCAAAGCTCGGCGAAGTCAAGGACCTGCTGATCTCGGCCAAGAAGACCTTGCTGGCCTATGACGACACGACCTTTTATTCAAAGCTGGTCTCGGGCGAGGCGCTGATGGTTCAGGCCTGGGATGGCTGGTGCAATTACGGGATCGCCGAGAATCCACAAATTAAATACACCATACCGAAAGAAGGCTCGGATCTCTGGGTCGATACGATGGTCGTGATGAAGGCATCGGCCAACAAGGACGCCGCCTTCCAGTTCATCAACTTCATGCTGGACGCCAAGAACCACGCCTGGGCGGCCCAGAACATCGACTACAAGGTACCGAACAAGCCGGCTATGGAAAGCCTGCCGGCGGATTTTCTCGCCAAATTTCCCAATATGAGCATGCCGGTGGCAGAGTTGGTCAAGTTCGAGCAGTTGCGCGATGTCGGCGATGCCCAACGCGACTACTCGAAGATCGTCAGCGAAATCAAGGCTGCGCAATAACCGACATCAAAATCAGAGATCTCGGTCGACGGCGGGGTTTTCGCCGCCGACCGTTGAATGCGGTACCGCAATCTTGTCCCAAACAAGACTTCGCTCATCCTTGCTGATGACGCCGGCGCTGGCCTGGCTCACCGCCTTGATGGTCGTGCCATGCGCGCTGGTGCTGGCGCTCGCCTTCTTCCGGCGCGGCATCTATGGCGGCATCGATTACACTTTCACACTGGAGAATTTCGGGCTGGTGTTCGACCCGCTCTATGCCGGCATCTTCATCAATTCGGCGCGCATTGCCGGCACGGCAACCCTGGTCGCGGTGGTGATCGGCTATGCCGCCGCCTATGCGATCGCGGCAGCACCCCGGCAACTGCAGCCGGTGTTTCTGTTCTTTGCCGTCTTGCCCTTCTGGTCCAACTACCTGATCCGTACCTATGCCTGGATCGTGCTGCTCAACCGCGAAGGGCTGATCACACAACTGCTACGCTGGTTCGGCTACACCGGCGAGCCGCCGTCGATGCTTTATACCGAAGGCGCCGTCATCGCCGGTCTGGTCTACAACTATCTGCCCTTCGTCATCCTGGCCTGCTACGCGCCGCTGTCGCGGCTCAATCCGGAGCTCGCAGAGGCCTCGCGCGATCTCGGCGCGTCGGCCGTGACCACATTTCGCCGGGTCATACTGCCGCTGACCGTGCCCGGCATTGCCGCCGGGGCGGTTTTCGTCTTCGTGCTGTCGATCGGCAATTTCGTCACGCCGGCGCTGCTCGGCGGCGGCCGTTTCCAGATGATCGGCAATCTCGTCTACGACCAGTTCCTCACGGCTAATGACTGGCCCTTCGGTGCGGCACTGGCAATGGTGCTGATCGCCATCATGCTGCTGGTGCTGACGGCGCAGGCCCTGGCTGCTGATCGCGCCTCGGGCCGTACCGCCGAAGCGAGAGGAGGCGCCGATGGCTGAGCGCTCCCTCGCCACGAGGCGCGCGCTCTGGCTCGTGCTTTCACTGGTCCTGGCCTTCCTCTACATCCCGATCGCCGTGCTGGTGGCGCTGTCGTTCAACCAAGGCGGGCTGCCGACCGTCTGGTCGGGCTTTTCGCTGAAATGGTATGTCTCGCTAATCGGAAACGCCGCAATCCTTTCTGCCGCGCTCAACACACTGATCGTGGCGCTTGTCTCGACCGCCATCGCCACGCTGCTCGGCACGCTGCTGGCGATCGGCGTCGAAATACGCCAGCAATACGGCAAAGGTCTCGAGGCGCTGATCTTTGCGCCGATGATCATTCCCGACATCGTGCTGGCGATCGCGCTGCTCAGCTTCTTCTCGATGCTTGATCTCACCTTGGGCCTGCACACCATCATCCTCGCCCATGTCGTCTTCAATCTCGCCTTCGTCTGCTCCGTGGTGCGCGCGCGGCTGAAAAGCTTCGACTGGTCGATCGTCGAGGCCTCTGCCGATCTCGGTGCTTCCGCGCTCACGACATTTCGGCGGGTGACGTTGCCGGTGATCCTGCCTGCCGTCGTCGCCGGCGCGCTGCTCGCCTTCACCCTTTCGGTCGACGAATTCATCATCGCCTTCTTCACCGCCGGCGCCGGCCGCGCTTCGACCACGCTGCCGATGCAGATCTATTCGATGATTCGCTTCGGCGTCACGCCGGAGATCAATGCCTTGGCGACTATCGTCATGGCGGTCTCAATCACTGCGCTGACCCTGTCGCAGCGGCTCAACCGTGGGGTGATCGGCCAATGAACGAGCCCCGCACGCTGCTGGCGATCGACAACGTGTCGAAGAAGTTCGGCCGGGTGACGGCGGTCGACGGCGTTTCGCTGGATATCCGCGAGAACGAGTTCTTCGCCTTGCTTGGACCTTCGGGCTGCGGCAAGACAACGCTGCTGCGCATGCTGGCCGGCTTTGAGACGCCCAATGACGGGCGCATCCTGCTCGACGGCCGCGACATCGCCAGGACCCCGCCCAATAAGCGGCCCGTCAATCTGATGTTCCAGTCCTATGCGCTGTTTCCGCATATGAGCGTCAGGGCCAATGTTTCCTACGGCCTCGAAATGGAACGCTTGCCTGCAAAGGAAATCCGCTCCCGTGTCGACGCCATTTTGGCGACGACCGAACTCGTTGCCTTCGCCGACCGCAAGCCAGAGCAATTGTCCGGCGGGCAGAAGCAGCGCGTCGCGCTTGCCCGAGCGCTGGTCAAGCGACCACGGCTGCTTCTGCTCGACGAGCCTCTCGGTGCGCTCGACAAGAAATTGCGCGGGGCCATGCAACTGGAGCTGAAGCGGCTGCAGCACGAGGTCGGCATCACCTTCGTCATCGTCACCCATGACCAGGAGGAATCGCTCGTCATGGCCGACCGTATGGCAGTGCTCAGGGACGGCAAGCTGCTGCAATGCGATACACCCCATGCGGTCTACGAGCATCCGGGGGACCGTTTCGTCGCCGACTTCATCGGCGTCATGAATTTCGTACCGGGCAAAGCCGCCGGCGACGGCGTGCTGGCAAGCAACGGCGTGCGGATCGCCGGCGATGTTCCCGCAACACTTTCGCCCGGCGCTGCGGCGGTAGCTTCAGTGCGGCCCGAACGCATCCGGCTGTTCCCGTCGGCAGAAACGGCCAACCGTATCTTCGGCGCGGTCGAGGCGCTGGCCTATCAGGGACTCGATCTGCAGTTGCACGTCCGCACCGCCCTGTCGCCAAAGCCGTTCCTGGTGCGCGTCACCGCCGACGCCGCCGACCGCCGCCCGGTCTCGTCGGGCGATACAGTCGAGCTCGGCTGGGATGCGGCTGACGTCAGAATTTTCGCAGATTGATCGAAGGAGAACCTCTCATGGCGCAAAAGACGATCGCGTTCTTTCCGGAGGCCGCCTATGGCCCCGCGCTCAATTCCGTCGGCATAGCCCAGGCGATCGAGGCGCGCGGCCACAGAGCGGTGTTCCTGTCGGACCCCGGTTTCGTCGACGTCTACAAGGGCTACGGCTTCGAGGCTCATCCGGTGAACCTGTCCGAGCCGATGCCGCCGGAACAGATGGCCAAGTTCTGGGAAGACTTCATCAACGGCCACATCCCGAACTTCCGCAAATCGCCCTACGACCAGGTCGACAATTACGTGAAGGATTGCTGGACGGCGATCGTCAACAGCGCCAAATGGGCTGAGAAGGATCTGCCTGGCGTGCTTGCGACGATCAAGCCTGATGTCATCTGCGTCGACAACGTCATCCTGTTCTCGGCAATCAAGCAGTATGGCAAGCCCTGGGTGCGCGTCATCTCCTGCTCGGAAAACGAGATCGAGGACGAGGACATCCCGCCACATCTGTCCGGCTGCGGCGAGAACGACCACGCCTGCCATCGGCGTTACCGCGACCATTTCAACGCCGTCATCAAGCCGATCCATGACGACTTCAATGCGTTTTTGAAAGCGAACAACGAAGCGCCGTATCCGATCGGCCAGTTCTTCGAGGCCTCGCCGTACCTCAATCTGCTGCTCTATCCCGAGGCGGCGAAGTTCAAGCGCCGCTATCTGCTCGACCCGGCAAAATTCCAATATCTGGAAGGCTGCGTGCGGCAGGAGAAGCCCTACACCGTGCCGGTTTTTGCGAAGAATAATGACGGGCCGCTGCTCTATGTTTCCTTCGGCAGCCTTGGCGCCGGCGATGTCGATCTGCTGAAGCGCATCGTCGCAACGTTGGGCAAGACGCGCTACCGGGCGCTGGTCAATGTCGGCGGCTACAAGGAGCAGTACGCGCAAGTGCCCGAAAACGTCATCGTCGAGAGCTGGTTCCCGCAGCCCTCGGTCATCCCGCAGGTCGATGCGGTGATCCATCATGGCGGCAACAACTCGTTCACTGAGTGCCTGTATTTCGGCAAGCCGGCGATCATCATGCCCTACGTCTGGGACGGCCACGACAATGCGGCGCGGGTCGAGGAGACCGGCCACGGCTTCGGCATGCCGCGCTACGACTGGAGCGACGCCGAGCTCATCGCCAGGATCGAAACCTGCCTGACCGACCCGGCAATCAAGGCCAAGCTGGCCAAGACGTCGGCCCAGATGCAGTCGCAGAACGGCCCGGAGAAAGCGGCTGCTTTGCTGGAGAAATTGCTGTGATCTCAGCCCCACACCTCCACCAAGCCTCGACCCGCACCGACCTCGTCGACTGGGGCACCCAGCCCGACGCGCTGGAAGGCGCTTCGCACTCCACCGGCAGGCTGGTGCACAAGGGGCCGAACAACCAGCCGGAATCCGGCATCTGGGTCTGCACACCCGGTCGCTGGCGGCTGGCGATTCCGCGCGACGAATTGTGCCATTTCGTTGCCGGCCGCGCGACCTACAGATCGGACGACGGCGAGGTGATCGAGGTATCCGCCGCCACGGTTGTCATGTTCCCGGCCGGTTGGACCGGCGAATGCACCGTCCACGAGACCATCCGCAACGTTTACATGCTGGCCTAAAGCCGGCCACTGGAGCTCCCGACATGCCGACACCGATCATGAAATCGCCGCTCGCCCTCACCGACCTGGTCGACTGGGGCGTCATCCCCACCCTGATCGAGGGCGAATCCCACACTTCCGGCAAGCTGCTGCACAAGGGGCCGGAGGGCCGCTCCGAATGCGGACTGTGGGTCTGCACGCCGGGCAAATGGCGCTGCCACGTCACCCGCGACGAGTTCTGCCATTTCCTCGAGGGACGCTGCACCTATGTCCACGAATCCGGCGAGGTGATAGAGATCGAACCGGACACCGCAGCGTTCTTTCCGCAGGACTGGAAGGGCGTCTGCACCGTCCACGAGACCATCAAGAAAGTTTACATGATCCGCTGAACCTTCTCGATAATTCTACCCTACCGGACACCTGACGCCGTTTTCTCCGCTTCCGATGCTCACGGACTTTAATGTCCGCTCCGCTTCGGTTCTCGAAAACCACGCCGCCTGTCTCGGCAGGGTGAATTCTCAAAAAGGCTCCGTGCACACGGGAGGACAGAATGGACTTTTCACCTGACCGGCCGACCTTCTTCGTCAATCCGGATTATCGGCCAATGACCGGTGCGGCAAAACCGGTGATCGATCCGGCGACGCTCGAAACCGTCGGCGCGATCACCGCAGCCAGCGACGGCGAGATCGACGCCGTGCTCACCGCAGCGACCAAGGCGCAAACGGCCTGGAAAAAGCTCGACGCCAAGAGCCGTGCCCGGCATCTGCACGCCGTCGCGAACGCCATCGAAGCGGCCGACTTCACGCGCTGCGCCGAGCTGATGGTGCACGAGATGGGCAAACCCTATCCGGAGGCGATCGGCGAGATCGCCAATTGCGCGCCGATCTTCCGCTATTACGCCGAAATGGCGCGTGACGACGCCGGCAAGATCGCCGGCACGACGCAGGCCGGTTCGTTCCAGTATGCCTGCTACGAGCCCTACGGCACGTCGGTGCACATCATGCCTTACAATTTTCCGATCCTGTTGATGTGCTGGACCGTCGCCGCCTCGCTTGCCGCCGGCAATGCCTGCGTGATCAAGCCCGCCGAAGCGACAACATTGTCGACGCTGGATTATATGACCGTGTTCCGCTCCCTGCCGGAGGGCCTGGTTTCCTGCATGCCAGGCGGAGCAGCAACGGCGCAGGCGCTGATCGCCTCGGACCGCACGCATGCGGTTGCTTTCACCGGTTCGGTCGCCGCCGGCAAGGCTGTCGCCGTCGCATGTGCAGAGCGCATGAAGCCTTGCGTCATCGAGGCCGGCGGCAGCGATCCCCTGATCATCAGCCAACACGCCCCACTGGACGTGGCGGCTGCCGGCAGCGTCACGGCTGCCTTCCATCTCACTGGCCAGGTCTGCACTTCGGCCGAACGGTTCTTCGTGGTTGATGCCGTTCACGACCGCTTCGTCGATCTGTTTGCCGAGAAAACGCGCGCGCTGCGTATCGGCAACGGCCTCGACAAAACCGAAATCGGACCGCTGGTCAGCGAGGCCGCGCGTGCGAAGGTCATCCGGCTGGTCGACGATGCGATCCGCAGCGGTGCCAAAGCGATCACCGGCGGACGCATTCCGCCGGCACATAATGTAGGCTGGTTCTACGAGCCGACCATCCTGACCGGCATCACCGCCGATATGGCAATCGTGCGCGAAGAGTGTTTCGGGCCGGTCGCCGCAATCTGCCGGGTCAAGGATTTCAACGAGGCGATAGAGCTTGCCAACGACAGCCCCTTCGGTCTCGGCGCCTCGGTCTTCACCACCGATCTTGCCGAAGCGCATGAGGCCGCGGAGCGGCTCGAGGCCGGCATGGTCTGGGTCAACAATCCGCTGATAGACAATGACGCGTTGCCGTTCGGGGGCTGGAAGGCTTCGGGCCTCGGCCGCGAGCTCGGCCGCCAGGGTCTGGATGCATTCCGCCGCTCGAAGATGGTCATCATCGACCACAGACCGGAGATTCAGGGCTGGTGGTATCCCTATCCTGACAGCTGGTTCCGCGAGGCAGGCGGGCGCAAGCATGCTTGACACGACTATCTTCGGGCGTGCTGCTAGCTAATTGTTTAGGATATCCGTCTCCGCCGAATGCAGCCATATCGGGCGTGGCGCTGTAGCCGAAGGCTGGTGAGGTCGGAATCAGAAAGGCCACCTGCGCTCAACGGCCATTCGCCCGGCGGACCCGCCAGATGACATTACCGACGTCGTCGGCGACGAGCAGTGCGCCAGTCTGATCGATAGCGACGCCGACCGGCCGGCCCATCGCCTCGCCATTACGCCCGATGAAGCCAGTGAGCACATCTTCCGGAGGACCGCTCGGTTTGCCACCATGGAACGGCACGAAGATGACCTTGTAGCCGCTGTGCACGCTTCTATTCCACGAGCCGTGCTGGCCGACGAAGGCGCCGTTGCCGTAGGCCGGACCGAGCCGCGCGCCTTTGGAGAAGGTCAGTCCCAGCGAGGCGGTATGAGAGCCCAGGGCGTAATCGGGCTTGATCGCTGCCGCCACGAGATCGGGGCGCTGCGGCTTGGCACGTTCGTCGACGTTCTGTCCGTAGTAGCTGTAGGGCCAGCCGTAGAAAGCGCCGTCACGAACCGAGGTCATGTAATCCGGCACAAGGTCGTCGCCAATCTCGTCACGCTCGTTCACGGCGACCCAAAGCTGGCCAGTCTCAGGATTCCAGGAGAGCCCGTTCGGGTTGCGCAGGCCCGAGGCGAAGACCCGAGTGCGGCGGGTAGACCGATCCACTTCAAGGACAGCGGCGCGGTTCTTCTCCGCGGCTATGCCGTTTTCTCCAACGTTGCTGTTGGAACCAACGGTGACATAGAGCTTGCGTCCATCCGGAGTTGCGATCACGTCCTTGGTCCAATGATGGTTGAGGTCCCCGGCCGGCAAGTCGATGATCTTTTCCGGCGACGTGCTGACTCGGGTCTGGCCATTGGAGTAGGGGAAAGCGACGAGCGCGTCGGTATTCGCGACAAAGAGTTTGCCTTTGGACAGGGTCATGCCGAAGGGCGAATTGAGGCCTTCCGCGAACGTCGTGCGCACATCCGCAATGCCGTCGCCATCGGTGTCGCGCAGGAGCGTGATGCGGTTGGCGCTTTTGGTCGCGGCGCCGGCCCGCTTCATAGCCAGGTCCATGAAGACCTTTCTAAGACTGAAGCCTTCGTCATGCTTGGCAGGGGCATTGGTTTCAACAACCAGCACGTCGCCGTTCGGAAGCACATGTAGCCAGCGCGGATGGTCGAGGCCGGTGGCGAAGGCGTTCACTGTCAGCCCCTTCGCCGGGGTCGGCATACCTTCTTTCTGCCAGCCTTTCGCCTCGGCGATGTTAACAGTCGGGATCAGCGTCGGTCTTGGTTTCGGTAAAGTGGGGTTGGGGCCATAGCCGGTTATTGCCCCGGTTTTTTGCGCCGGAATGCCAGCGCAGCTCGCCATGACGGTGCCCAACACCGCTACGAGTACGCTTCCTGGGAAGCCGGCATGCATCGGACGTCCTCCGCATCGATTTGTGTCGCGCTCTTTGTGCAAACGGAAGTCAGTGGCTTATTCTTCCAATTGCTTCGAAACAGCGGCGCTCGTGATCCGAGGGCCAGGAATTCGCGACAGATCTGCGCTCGGTAGAAATATGGCGCGAGAAGATTGTGGCAACCGCGCGAATATCTGTCGCGCAATATGAATCTCACATTCGTATCGCGCGAAATCGGTACGGCTTGCGCTTTTCGGTATCGAGTTGCTCATGGGCCAACATGCGTTCGAATGGAAGGAGACCGTGAACGGCGGGACCCACAATGACCCACCGATTGCACCAGCTGGTGAAACAGCTGTTGTTGCTGCTTAGCAAGACGCTGCAAATCTGCTAAAGTCTGCGGTGGGAGGAGACGGATATCCAATCGCTGCCGATAGCACATCCAAGTGTAGCGAAGGCGACACCCGGCGCATCACTTCGGCTCGCCTATTCCCTCGCGACGCTCTGCTGGCTCCTGTCGGCCGGCGTCTATATCGCCGCCAAGTGGGTTGCCCCCGAGATGCCGCCTTGGGCGCTCTGCTTCTGGCGACTGACGCTCGCGTGCGCGATCCTGCTGCCTATCGTCCATCGTCATCACGGGGCGATGCTCGTGCTGATCCAATCCCGGGTGATCGAGGTGCTGGTCATCGGCACTATCGGGCTAACCTTGTGTCAGGGCATGATCTACACGGGCCTCAACTACACCAACGCGACAACCGCCGGCATCATCATGGCGCTGTCGCCGATCATGACCATGGTGCTTGCCCGCTTCGTGCTCGGCGAGCCCCTCGGTGTCTGGAAAGCGCTTGGAGCGCTGGTCGCTCTGGCCGGGATGGTGGTGATCGTGGCGCGCGGCGACCTTGCTGCGCTGATGCAGCTGCAGTTCAATCCCGGCGAGTTGTGGATCGTCGGCAGCGCGTTTTGTTGGGGCCTCTACACCGTGCTGCTGCGTCGCGCCAAATTCGCTATCGAGCTTCTGCCGATGGTGGTCCTGCTGCTGGGAGCCGGCGCGCTGGCGGCACTGCCCTTCTATCTCTGGGAACTGTTTTCCGGGGATCGTTCGGCGCTGCATGCGAACGGCCTTCTGGCTCTCGCCTATGTTGCCGGCCCCGGCGGCGCTCTGATGTACTATCTCTACAACCGTAGCGTCGAGACGCTTGGTGCGGGGCGCGCCAGCATGCTGCTCTATCTCCAGACCGCCTTCGTCGCCGTTCTCGCTTATCTGGTCCTTGGCGAAAGCTTGCACGACTACGATCTCGCCGGCGCCGCCTTCATCATCGCCGGCCTGCTGCTCGCCACCGCGATCAAGCCGAGGCAGCGCACGGTGCGTGTCGCGTAGGCAAACATCAGTTCCGCTGCTTCGGCGAGCAGCTCGCAAAATCAGAGCGCCACCCGAAGCAAGCCGGGTCACTGAAGCCGGCTGTTGTGGCGCAGCACGAGGCCGACCGCGCCGAGCAATGCATCGTTCTCCGTGTGCTTGCCAACGATTATCCGCGTGCGCAGCGCAGGCGCCACATCGCGGGACTTGATGAGCGTGTGGCGTTCATATGATGCGATCAGTGGCGCCAGGAGAATGTCGCCCGCCAAGGCCATGCGGCCGCCGATGATGATGAGCGGCGGATTGAGAACCGAACCGATCAGGCCAAGGCCACGGCCGGCGAACTCGGCGGTGTCCTCGACCATCCGCAGCGCCCTCACGTCGCCCTGCTCGGCCATCATGATCACGTCGTCCATCGTGACCGGCCGCCGCACGATGCGCGAAATCTGCTCGAGCGGTCGGGCAAAGCTGGCATAGAGCTCCAGGCATCCTCGATTGCCGCACCGGCAAAGGTCGCCGCCGGGATCGATGCTAATGTGCCCGAATTCGCCGGCGCCGCCAGCGATGCCGCTCACCAGCCGACCGTGCTGGACAATGGCCCCGCCGACGCCCAGATCGACCTTGAACAGCACAAAATCGTCCTGGCCGACGGCCGCACCCCACATCAGCTCGGCAATGGCCGAGCAGTTGCTCTCATTGTCGGCGAAGATCGGCTGTTCGAGGACCGGCCCGAACACATCGCGGATGTTGACCCCGGCCCAGGTCGGAACGATACTCGCGCGCAGCACCACTCCTTCGCGGCTGACTGGGCCCGAGACGGAGACCCCAACCCCCAGGAGCCCCGCCATCGGCAGACCGTTCTCTTCGTAGCATCGGGCAATTACTGACTTGGCGAGCTGGGCCGCCTGCTGTGGCTGGTAGTCCAGACCCATGGGGATAGTTTGTTCGGCAACGAAAGAATGCGAGACGTCGGCGACGACGCACCGCATCTCGTCGAGGCCCAGATGGATGCCGACGCAGGTGCCCGCAGCAGGATTGAGCGTCAATGTCGTGGCAGGCCTGCCGATACCCCTGGCCGCGTCATGATGGGCCGAGGATTCGATCACCATCCCAGATTTTCTCAAGCCATTGAGCGCGGTCGAAACCGTCGACCGCGCCAAACCGGTAATGCGGGTAATTTGCGACGCAGAAAGCACGCCGCGCTCGCGCAAGCATCGGACGATCAGGCTCTCCGGCGACGCGGATGGCCTGTCGATCAGCCAATTTCTAAGCGAAGGTTTGTTCATGATGAGCACAAAGGACGTTGACTGATAGCCCAAATATGTCATCTTGGAAAGAACGGAGATTACTGCATCTCACCGGCCACGACCTCAAATCGCGGGCCACAAGCGGTCGATACGAACCGTGCATCACATATGGGAGTGAAACGATGAAATACCTGAGGACGGCCTTTGCGGCCGCTACCGCCTTCACCTTGATTACCGGAACAGCCCTCGCGGAGCCGAAGACCAACCTCTTGCATCAATGGGCCACCGGATCGGACGCCCAGGCTATCGCCAAGCTCGGCGAGATGTTTACCGCCAAGGGTGGCTCCTGGCAGCAGACCTCCATCGCAGGCCATACGGCCAATACCCTGGCCAAACTGCGTGCTGATGTGATCGCCGGCAACGCACCTCCCGCTGTGCAGCTAAAGGGCCCCGAGATCGCCGAATGGAACGAGACGGGCATGACAGCCAATCTCGACGACCTGGCGAAGGCGGAAAATTGGGAGAAGGTCGTCGCTCCCGAATTGCTGCCGGTGATGAAGCCGACTGGGAATTGGGTGGCCGCGCCGATGAACATCCACCGCATCAACTGGCTGTGGGCATCGCCGAAGGTCATGAAGGACGCGGGCGTCACCGAGATGCCGAAGACATGGGCGGAATTCAACGCCGCCTGCGACAAGATCGTGGCCAGCGGCAAGATCTGCATTTCGCACTCGACCGCCGACTGGACCGACTCGACCGTCTTCGAAGTGGTCGTGTACGGTCAGGACCTCGATCTCTACAAGAAAGCTTTCGTCGAGGGCGACGTCGATGCCATGCGCAGCGACGGCATGGTCAAGGCCTTCGAGCAGTTTCGCACCATGACCTCGAAGTACATGGACCCCGGCATGAACGGGCGTGACTGGGATACCATGTCGCATCTCGTCGGCCGCGGCGAGGCCGCCTTCCACATCATGGGCGACTGGACGATCGGCCTGCTGACGGCCGGCGGCTTCAAGGAGGGCACCGACTATGTCTGCGCTCAGGCGCCGACCGATTGGGGCAAGCCCGGTTTCATCCTGAATTCAGACTCGGTCGTGTTCTTCAAGCAGAAGGACCCGGACTATATCGAGGGACAGAAGCTGCTTGCCAGCATCATCCTGTCGCCCGAATTCCAGACCATTTTCAATCAGACCAAAGGGTCCATTCCGGCCCGCCTCGACGTCGATCTTTCGAACGGCTTCAATCCCTGCCAGCAACTCTCGCAAAAGGATCTGCAAGCCTCGATCGCCGCCGGCACGCTCGTGCGTTCGATGGCGCACAACATGACGGTGCCGCAAAAAGTCCGCGGCGCAATAATGGATAGCATCACGGAGTTTGTAGCAACGCCGGATATGAGTGCGCAGGACGCGGCCAATGCGATGGCGGATGCGGCCGAAGCGCAGAAGTGACGCTGCCGATGATGGCCGGGGGCGAAGCTCCCGGCCAGACCTCGCCGGAGCAGCCCGATGTCCACCCATGATCTGATTGTACCAGCCGCAGCTGCCGCGGCCCGCCCGTGGCGCGAGCGCCTGGGCACGATAGTGCCCATTCTGGTGCTGGCGCCGTCGATAGCGGCGAGTTTCATCTATGTTTTCGTCTTCACGCTCTGGACGCTCTACATCTCGCTGTCCAATTCGTCGCTGTTGCCGACCTATGGGTTCGTCGGCCTGGACAATTACGCTTCGCTCTGGGCAAACCGGCGCTGGAACATCGCCTATACCAATCTCTTCCTGTTCAGCGGCTTCTATATCGTTGGCTCGATGGCCGTTGGCCTGTTGCTCGCGATCGCGATTGACCAGCGCGTCCGCGGCGAGGCGGCTTGGCGCACCATCTTTCTCTACCCGTTGGCGGTGTCCTTCATCGTCACCGGAACGGTGTGGAGTTGGCTCTATAATCCTGTCGACGGTATCCAGGCCTTCGTTCGCGGGCTTGGCTGGACCGACTTCAGCTTCGCCCTGACGGCCAACCGCAACACTGCGATCTATGCGGTGATCATAACCGGTATCTGGCAGTCGTCCGGCTTCGCGATGGCACTTTTCCTGGCCGGTCTGCGGTCGGTCGATCCGGATCTCGTTAAAGCCGCGCAAATCGACGGCGCGTCGGTTTTCCGGACCTATCGGAGGGTCATCCTGCCAACCATCGCTCCGATATTCCTGGCGGTGGCGGTCATTCAGATACAATTCGCCATCAAGACCTTCGACCTAGTGGCGGCGTTGACGCGAGGCGGCCCAGGTGTGTCCACCACCTTCCCCGCCATCTATGTCTACGATCTGATGTTCCAGCGCGGCCAAATCGGCGAGGGTGCCGCCGCGGCGATGATGATGCTCGCGGCAGTCGCGGTGGTGCTGGTGCCTTACTCGTTGTGGATCGTCTGGCGCCGGCGGGCGGAGGGCCGCAATGGCTGAAATTGCTCCCGATGCCAGCTTTGATCCGGCCCGCCCCAATCCGACCGGCTTTGATCCGGAAGCTGCCGCGGCCACGCGCCGGCATTTCTGGAGCCGCTTCCTTGTCTATGCCGTGCTGACGCTTTTCGCGATCGTCTATCTCGTGCCGCTACTGGTGGTGATCTTCAACTCATTGCGCGAGCAGTCGGAGATTGCCCGCAACGGCCTCATCTCCGTACCGCGCAGCTTCCGGTTCGATGCGTGGGCGCAGGCCTGGGGATCCTACTGCGTCAGCGGTACCTGCGAGGGCATGAAGCGCAATTTCTTCAACTCGCTGGCGATGACGATCCCCGCCACCATCATCTCGACCATTCTCGGCGCCATGAACGGCTACATCCTCTCCAAATGGCGCTTCAGGGGTTCCGAACTGATCTTCAATCTGATGCTGCTCGGCGTATTCATGCCCGGCCAGATTTCGCTGATGCCGTGGGCGTTCCTGCTCGGCAAGCTCGGCCTGACCAATTCCACATATGGGCTGGTGTTGATCCACGTCGTCCAGGGCATCTCGTTCACCACCCTGTTCTGCCGCAATTTCTACGTCAGCATACCGGACGACCTGATCAAGGCGGCACGCATCGACGGCGCCGGCTTCTGGCGGATCTTCCGCAAGATCATCCTGCCCCTGTCGCCGCCCATCCTGATTGTCACTGTCATCTGGCAGTTCACCGGCATCTGGAACGAGTATCTGTTCGGCGTCGTCTTCACATCGGGCCAGCAGCAGCCGATCACGGCGGCGTTGGTCGCGCTCACGGCCGGCGGCACGACCGCACGTGCTTACGATGTGATGAGCGCAGCCGTGCTGATCGGCGCGTTGCCTCCGCTGCTGATCTATCTGTTTGGTGGAAAATACTTCGTGCGCGGCCTCACCCAGGGCGCCATAAAATGAGGCGTCGCCCATGTCCGCGTTGATGATCCGCAACCTTCACAAGAGCTACGGCTCGCTCGAGATTCTTGCCGGCATCGATCTCGAGGCTAAGACCGGAGAATTCGTCGCCCTTGTCGGCCCGTCGGGTTGCGGCAAGTCAACCTTGCTCGCCATGATCGCCGGACTGGAAACCGTCACGTCGGGCGAGATATGGATCGGCGACCGGCTGGTGAACTCGGTGCAACCCAAGGACCGCGATATTGCGATGGTGTTCCAGTCATACGCCCTCTATCCCACCATGACGGTGCGCCAGAACATCACCTTCGGCATGGAGAGCCGCGGCGTGCCAAAAGCGGCGCAGGCGGAAGCTGTCCAGCGGGTTGCCGCACTCCTGCAGATCGAACAGCTGCTTAAACGCAAGCCCGGCCAGCTCTCGGGGGGCCAGCGGCAGCGCGTTGCGATGGGGCGTGCCCTCGTGCGCGACCCGAAGCTGTTTTTGTTCGACGAGCCCTTGTCCAACCTCGACGCCAAGCTGCGCGTCGACATGCGTACCGAAATCAAGAAGCTTCACCATCGCGTCGGCAAGACCACGGTGTATGTCACCCACGATCAGGTCGAGGCGATGACGCTTGCATCCCGCATTGCGGTGATGAACCAGGGCTCAGTACAGCAGTTCGACACGCCGAAGCGGATCTACGACCGGCCGACCAACATGTTCGTTGCCGGTTTCATGGGATCGCCGGCGATGAATTTCATTCCCGCCCGGCTTACGGGCTCGACCAGCATCTCGGTACGCGCCGCTGACGGCAGCGACGCCAGCCTCGCCCTTGCCGCGCCGATGCCCGCCGGTGCGCCAAAGGACGTCGTGCTCGGTATCCGGCCGGAACACATCTACCGTTTCACGACCGATCTGAAGTCGCGCAAACCTGCTGTGGCGTCCATGCAGGCGCCGGTCGAATTGGTCGAGCCTACCGGGGCCGAGACGCTTGCCGTGCTCAGGCTGGGTGACCTGGAGATCACCGGCCGTTTCGAGCCGGATGACGCTCCCGTCATGGGCGAGACGATAACGCTCGGCATCGACATGTCGCGCGCCTGTCTGTTCGATCCAACAACCAAGGCGCTTCTGTAGTTTGATGTCCGTACAATTCGCGACTTATCCGAGCTTGACCGATCGGGTCGTGCTGATCTCCGGCGGCGCCTCCGGCATTGGCGCCGATATGGTCCGCGCCTTCGTGGCGAACGGCGCCCGGATAGCCTTTCTCGATGTGCAGGACGAACCAGCGGAGGCGTTGGTGCGCGAGCTCGCTGGTGCCGCCGGGCAGGCTCCGTTATATCTCCATTGCGATGTGACCGACGTCGATGCGCTAAAGGCGTCGGTAGCAGGCGTGCGCGCGCGGCTTGGTCCGGTCGCCGTCCTGGTGAATAACGCAGCCAATGATCAGCGCCATCCCATCGACGCGGTAACGACCGACTATTGGGACCGCAGCTTCGACGTCAATCTGAGGCATCACTTCTTCGCCGCGCAGGCAGTGCATCCGCATATGAAGGAACTCGGCTTCGGCTCGATCATAAACTTCTCCTCCATTGCCTGGCGGTTCGGAGCGGACCAGATGGTGGCCTATGCCACCGCCAAAGGGGCCGTGGTGGCGCTGACGCGTGCGTTGGCGCGGTCGTTCGGACCGGATAACATCCGCGTCAATGCGATCGAACCCGGCGCCGTCATGACCGAGCGGCAGCGCGAGCTGTGGTTCAAGACGCAGGAGGCAGTCGACCAGACGGTGCAGCGGCAATTGATCCGCCGCGTCCTGCTGGGCGAGGAGATTGCACGCACCGTGCTCTTCCTGGCGGCCGACGACAGCCGCATGATCACCAAACAGTCCATAACCGTCGATGCCGGTCTGCGCTAGTGACGCCTCTCCGCTCTCCATTGGAACCGCCAAGCTGATGTTTCGTCTCGGCCTCAACCCTTACGGACTGACCTACTATCTCGGCCTGCAGGGCCGCGGCACGCCGCGGCACAATCCGGACGGCGTGGGGCTGGAAGGCTTCATCACGCTGGCGCAGGAACTGGGCGCACGCACGCTCGAGATCTACGAACCGTGGTTGACCGACTTGACTGACGCCGAAATCGTCGCCCTGCGCAGGCGTCTTGCCGCGCTGGACACCGTCCCGGTGGTGAGCGGCGGACTTCTAGTGGCAGGTCCGCTGGACAACGCCTTTCGGGCTGCGCGCCTGCTCGAGGCGACGACGATCCGTATTGCACTGACGCCTGTCCTGTGCGGCGACCGCAATGCGTGGGGTCCGAAATGGAGCGAGTTCAACGCAACGATTCGCGCTGCCTTGACGGAATGGGGGCCGCGTGCGGCGGCCGAGGGACGCGTGCTCGGCATCGAGAACCATCAGGACTTCGGCAGCGACGAACTGGTTGCGTTCTGCGAACTCGGCGGGCCGGGTGTCGGCATCACCTACGACACCGGCAACACCTTTCCTGTCGGCGAGGCGCCGCTTGCCTTCACGCGCCGGATCGCGCCCCATGTCCGCCACGTTCACCTCAAGGACTATCGCGTCCAGTTCACGGATGAGGGCTACCGCCTGGTCCGCTGCGCGATCGGCGACGGCGCCGTGCCTTTCGCCGAACTGGCAGCCCTCCTTGGCGAGCACCACGACACGCTGACGGCGGTGCTTGAGCCAGGCGCGCTGGAGGCCCGTCACGTTCGCTGTCTCACCGACGACTGGTGGAACGGATATGCGCCGAAGACCGCCCGCGAATTCGCGGCCTGCCTGAGTGCTGCGCGCCTGAACCGCCTTGCGGACGACGCCGACTACCGCACGCCATGGGAGCGCGATGATGACGGTGCGCTCGTTTCGTACGAGCTCGACATGATCCGGCGCAGCGCCGCCAACATGATGAAATTCGATTTCATTGCAATGGAGAAATCAGCATGACTGCCCGAGAACTCAGCGGCCTGACCGCCTTCGTCACCGGCTCGGGACGCGGCCTCGGCCGCGTGATGGCCGACCGCTTGGCCGAACTTGGCGCAAACGTCGCGGTCCACGACCTCGATTGGGCCCGGCCATCTCAATATGGCGAATTCGCGGACCTCGGCGACTCTGCCAGGGGCTTGGAGAAGCATGGGACGCGCATCACCGCGGTTACCGGCAACATCGGCGACAAGCAAGCTGTCGCGGAAATGAAGAGGAAGATCGAAGCGGAGCTCGGCGACGTGCACGTCTTGGTAAACTGCGCCGGCGGCGACATCGGCGCCAAGGGCGTAAAGCCCAATCCCAACAACGCACTGGACATCGACTACGAAGACATCAAGGTTCTAACCGAGAACAACCTCATCGGCACGATGCTGGTCTGCCAGGCGTTCGTTCCGCCGATGGTCAAGCGTGGCTCAGGCTCGGTGATCAACATCGCCTCGGCGGCAGCGCATATCGGATGCTCGCCCGAGGTGGTCTACTCGACGCTCAAGGCGGCTGTCGTCCATTATACGCGCTGCCTCGCCAAGGAACTGATCGACGATGGCGTACGCGTCAATGCGGTGAGCCCCGGCGCCACCAAGACGGCACGGTTCCAGGCGAGCCGCGTGGTCGATCCGCAGCGCATGGATTCGAGCAAGAAATCGCTGAACCGGTATGCGGAGCCTGAAGAGATCGCCGAAGCGGTGGCCTTCCTCGCCGGTCCGCGCGCGCGCTTCATCAACGGGCAGGTAATCCGAGTCGATGGCGGTTTCACAATCTTTCCAGGTTAGGCCGCGATCGTCCATACCGGGTACCGGAAGCAACTGCGCCATCGCGCGCTGTAAATAGCTCCGCCCGAGTTCGGCCAGAACTATGCACTGCATTACAGTCGGAGCTTGACAAAAACTGCGGTATAGCGGGTATATTAATCGAATAATATGACACCATCCATTGTGAGGAAGGCGGGTGGCAAACCTGGGAGGCGACCAAGATGAGCCGCTACAAGTCAGTCGGATTCCTGCACGGCATGGTTTTGGGCGTGGCCCTGACGACCGCGACTGCGGCCCATGCCGAGACCTTGACGCTCTATTGGAACGCCGGCCACGCCTATCAAGCTTATGCCGATGCAATAGCAAAGTTCGAGGCCGATCATCCCGGATGGTCGGTGCAGTGGGAGAAATTCCAGTGGCCGGATATGCGCACCAAGCTGGTGGCGGATTTTGCGGCGAAGAGTCCGCCCGATCTCGTCGCCGAACCCGGCGGCTGGGTGCAGGAATTCGGCCAGCGGAATCTGCTGCGGCCGCTGAACGACTTCATCGAACAAGACGGCAAGGCGATCGGCTATCCCGACGACTGGCAAGCCTATTCCGTCGAGCGCAACAAACTCGGCGACCAGTACTATGGCGTCCAGATCCACCTCACCTGCGCCACCCTCGTGTACAACGTCGATATGCTTAAGCAGGCGGGCTTCGACGCGCCGCCTGCGACCTGGGAGGAGTTCCTGAAGGTTGCCAAGGCGACGACGACCGGCGCCCGCTTCGGCTTCGCTCCCAACCCCAGCATCGGATATTATTCGTCGTGGCTGCTGCAGAACGGCGTAAGCTATTACGATCCCAAGACAAACAAGGTCAATCTCGACAGTCCTGAGGCGATCGAAGCGATCCAGTTCCTCGCCGACCTGATCCACAAGGAAAAAGCAGCGACCAAGCCGGCGGCGGGTGCTGACTATGAGGGTCCGCAAAAGCTGTTCACGGCCAACCGGGTCGCAATGATCATAACCGGTCCGTGGGACGTGAAGCCGATCCGCTCGGGCAACCCGAAGCTCAACTGGGCGGTTGCGCCATCACTCAAGCACAAGGTGCAGGCGACGTTCGCGGGCGGCGTCAGCGTGATGATCCCTAAGGACGCCAAGCACCCGAAGGAGGCCTGGGAGTTGTTGAAGCGGCTCGTCGCGCTCGACACGGAACTGGCGGCTACCAAGGAAGCGGGCATGACGATGCCGCGCAAATCCTGGGCCGAAAACGCCGAGGTTCAGGCCGATCCGGTCATCGGCAGCTTCAGCAAATGCCTGCCTTACGCGCAAGACGTCACCGCCGAGCTGCGCCTCACCGGCAAGCACGCGCGAATCGAGAAGCTTCTGCAAAGTGCGCTCGAGGATATCATCTACAATCAGAAGCCAGCAGCCGAGATTATGCCGAAATTCGCGGCCGAGGCCAACGTCATCCTGGCCAACAACTAGGCCGATGTTTATCAGCGGCAGCACCGATACGGCCGATACGGACATTCGCGTCGGCGCGATGCCGACCCGGCGAGCTGCCCGCTTCAGCCGGCGCACCAGACAAACGCTTCTCGCTTACCTGCTGCTGTCGCCAGCAATCCTCTATTTCTCGGTCTATTTCTTCTATCCGATAGGACTGGAGTTTTGGGCGAGCCTGTACAGCGGCCAGCCGCTGATCGGCGAGAGCCGATTCGCCGGACTGGACAACTACGTTGCTGCCCTCGGCGACGCGCGCGTTCGGCAGTCGCTCTTCGTGACGCTGGCCTTCGCGATAGGCGTCACCGCGGCCAGCATCGCCATTGGCCTCGGACTGGCGGTCGTGCTCAACCGGCCGATCCCGGGGCGCACTCTGATCCGCGCAATCATCTTCTTTCCCTACATCACCTCCTTCGTGATCGTCGCGTTGACGTGGCAGGCAATTCTCGATCCCTACACTGGCATCTTGAACAGCTTCCTTGCCGAGCTTGGGCTGCCGACCCAGAATTGGCTCGGCGACACCTCGACCGCGCTGCCGACCCTCATCGCCATCACGGTGTGGAAGGATGTCGGCTATGCCATGCTGATCTACCTCTCCGCGTTGCAGTCGATCCCGTCCGACTTCTACGATGCCGCATCCATCGACGGCGCCACGCCGACGCAGCAATTCCGCTATCTGACCTGGCCGTTGTTGACGCCGACCACGCTGTTCATCGCGGTCGTCAGCACGATCAGCCAGCTACAGGAGCTGGCGCCGGCCTACCTGATAACCAAGGGCGGACCGGCCGACGCGACGCGGTTCTTCAGCCTGCACGTGTTCGAGGCAGCCTTCTTCGAGCTCAACATCGGCTACGCCTCGGCGCTGTCTTTCCTGATGTTCCTGCTGATCCTGGCCATCACCTTCGTTCAGTTCCGCCTGCTCAACCGCGAAACCACCTATTGAGATTGGCATGACATTCGCAAAAACGCTCCCGTCCTACCTACTGCTGCTCTTCTGCGTGGCGCTGTCGATCTTTCCGTTCCTTTACATGCTTTCGCTGTCGCTGCAGAGCGATGCCGACGTCTTCAGCGGCATTCCGATTCTGATCCCCGAGTCGTGGCAATTCACGAATTACATCGACATCTGGCAAAAGGCGCCGTTCGCGCGTTTCACGCTCAACAGCTTCATCATCGCCGGCGGGATTACCTTCCTCCATCTGATCTTCGATCCGTTGATCGGCTACGTCTTCGCGAAAATGGAATTCGCCGGTAAGCGCGTCATGTTTGTCGCGGTGCTGTCGACGCTGATGATCCCATTCTTCATCCGCATGATCCCGCTCTATGTGCTCACCGCGCGGATGGGATGGCTCAACACCTATCAGGGCCTTATCCTTCCATTCGCCATGAGCGCCTACGGAATCTTCCTGATGCGGCAGTTCATCCGTCCGATTCCCGACGAGTTGCTTGACGCTGCACGGATGGACGGCTGCTCGGAACTCGGCCTTTACTGGCGCATCGTGCTGCCGCAGGTCCGTCCGGCACTGGCGACGCTGGCCCTCCTCACCTTCGTGTTCCAGTGGAACGAATTCCTCTGGCCGCTGGTCGCCGTCAACACCACCGAAATGCGGCCGATCACGACGGGACTGACGCTTTTCAACCAGGAATTCTTCACCCAGTGGAACCTGACGGCGACGGGCGGGATCATTCTCTTCATCCCGAGCCTGCTGCTGTTCCTCTTTACGCAGCGCTACTTCGTCCGCAGCGTGATGCTGGCAGGCATGAAATGACCATTCGGAGGCATTGCACCCTATGACGTCCCGCCGACCGAACGTGATCGTCTTCTTCACCGACCAGCAGCGTTGGGACACCGTTGGCGTCCATGGCAATCCGCTCGAGCTTACGCCAAATTTCGACCGCCTCGCCGGGACCGGCACGTTCTTGGCGAATTCGTTTACATGCCAGCCCGTTTGCGGCCCCGCCCGCTCCGTCTTTCAGACGGGGCGGTACCCGACTACGACCGGCTGCTACCGTAACGATATCCCACTGCCTAAGAGCGAGCGCACGCTCGCGCATCATTTCGTCGCGGCAGGTTATGACACCGCCTACATCGGCAAGTGGCACCTGGGGTCCGCCGAGCCGGTCACCCAGGAAGAACGCGGCGGGTATCGCTACTGGCTGGCCTCCAACATCCTGGAGTTCACTTCCGGCCCCTTCGACACCGTCGTCCACGACAATGACGGCAAGGCGGTGAAGCTGTCGGGATACCGCGTCGATGCCCTAACCGACGCTGCAATCCGCTATGTCGCATCGAGGGAAGACGAGCCGTTCTTTCTATTCCTGTCCTTCCTCGAGCCGCATCACCAGAACCAGACGGACAACTACCCTGCCCCGCTCGGATACGAGGACAGGATCCGCAAGAAGCTCGCCATTCCCGGCGATCTCGCCGCACTTGGCGGCACGACAGCGGAACATTTCCCCGGCTATCTGGGCATGGTCGCACGCCTCGACGAGGCGTTTGGACGGCTGATCGAGGCGCTCTACAGCCTTGGCCGGCTTGACGACACGATCATCCTCTTCACCTCCGACCACGGATGTCACTTCAAGACCCGCAACAACGAATACAAGCGTTCCTGTCATGAGGCGTCGATCCGCGTGCCGACGCTATTCCACGGCCCCGGCTTCCAGCGCATCGGCATATATGAAGGCCTGGTCAGCCTCGTCGATCTCGCGCCGACCCTGCTCGCCGCGGCCGGCCTGAAAGTGCCCAATTCGATGCAGGGCGTCTCGCTGCTCGACGCACTGCAGGGCGAACGACCGCCGCGCGACGAGATATTCATTCAAATCAGCGAGCACCATGTCGGCCGCGCGTTGCGCACCAGACGGTGGAAATATGAGGTCGAGGCGCCGGGAAAAGACGGCTGGCGGGATTCCGGCAGCGATTTCTATGTCGAGGCGAGGCTCTACGACCTCGATGGCGATCCGAACGAGCTAACCAATCTCATAGCTTCGCCCGATCACGCAGAGACGCGTGCATGGCTGCGAGGCCGCATCGTTGCCCTGATGGAGGAGGCCGGCGAGGCAAGGCCCGAGATCCTTGCCGCCGGACATGGAAGCTGGAATGAAATCCGGCTGAGCGACAGCTGATCATGTCACGTCGCGCAGCGGATCCAACAATGCACGAGAGAAGTTCCGATCGCAGAAAGGCGCCGACCATGGCCGATGTCGCCCGGCGCGCCAATGTATCGACCGCTGCCGTGTCGTACCTGCTCAGCGGCGACAGCACGCGCCTGAAGTTCGTCGGCAAGGAGGCGCGGCAGCGCATCCTCGAGGCCGTCGCTGAGCTCAACTACGTGCAAAACCGCACCGCGCGGCAGCTGCGCCGCCAGCAGGCCGAGCGAATCTGCCTTGTACTGCCTCGTCTCGGCGTGCCGTTCAGCGACCGGATCGCGCAGGATATCCAATCTGCAGCAGCGCTGAGGGGATTTTCGACAATTATCACCGCGGGAGACACCTTCGAGCGAACCGACCGGATCGGGAGGGAAATCGAGAGCGGGCTGGCAGACGGCATTATCGCCGACTGGCAGCATCTCTCCGAGCCCGAGGTGATGGTCTTGGCCGCGCGCCTGGCGGCCGCGGGCCGGCCAGCGGTGATCTTCCATCCGACCATCGAGCCGGCAGGCTTCTCGGTTGTGCGCCAGCATACCGGCAGGGCCGTCTTCGAGGCACTCGACTACCTCTACCGAGCCGGCCATCGCTGCATCGCCTATATGGTGCATGAGCAAGCTGTGGACGGGAGCCGTCTCGCCGCCTATCGCAGCTTCCTGCAAGCACGCGGCCTTCCGCTGCGAGACGACCTGGTGATCGGCGGTGCAGAGGCGCGCAAGGCTGCGTTTGCCAATGCTACGGCGCTGGCCGCCCGCAAGGATCGGCCGACCGCGCTTTTCGTCGAATCCGATCTTGCCGCCGTGACCGCCCTGCACGCATTCGAGGAGGCCGGCCTCTCCGTGCCCGGCGACATTGCAGTCATCGGCTGCGGCAATATCGACGAGGGCGAATTCAGTCATCCGGCATTGACGACAATCGGCCCCAAAACTGCCCACTACGACCATCTTGCCGATCATCTGATCTCATTGATCTCGGCAACACCGGGCGCAATACCTACCCTTTTCAGCGTTTCGTGGCAGTTGGTCCGTCGCGCGTCCGCATGAGCAGGATCGCCGCTATTTGACGCCCACGCTTTCAGGCCAGAGGACCTGGATTTCCTTTGGCAGCGCATCCCGCACCTTTGCCGACTGGCCAAGGTCGATATGCCGTGCAAGCACACGCAGCACTGAGCGTGCCGCATCCTCGGGATCGACAGGACGGGTCGATTTCAATTCATCGGCGATGTGTTGCAGGAACTTCTCGAGCGAGCGTGTCTTGTCGGGCATGTCGGCGGGCCGATAGCGATCATAGTAGGCGCCGCGCACGAGCAGCGGCAGTTCCGCTCCCAATTTGGCCGCCAGTCCGATCTGCAGCCTGTCGCGAAGGGTTCGCAGAACGGCGCCCAATGTATGCCAGGCCACGTGTCGATCCGGACCAAGATCCGCCATGATCTCGTCAAGCCAGATGTTTGTTATTTGCAGCGTTTTGTCAAAAACGTCCAAGCCGGTTGCGCTCATCGTCGCCTCCTCGAAAGGTTCTGCGGGCGAAACGGCGACCGGAGATTATTGTTTCGTGATCCTGTGAAAATCGTCCTGGCAAAGCGGCGGAAACCGGTTCGGTCGGAGAGCCTGTCGGCGTCAGGTCTGCTCGACACTCTGCTTCTGCTGGATTTCGGCGATCTGTCGGAAGCGGCCGTTTTCCACCCCGTTGAGTGCAGTCACAGCGGCCAGATTGTCGCCCTTTTCATCCCACCGCACCGGCTCGCGATAGGCGATTCCCCTGAAACGGATATCGCGCACCGCCGCCAGAACGTCGCGCCGGCTCGGATATCCCTTGGATACAGTGCTGGCGTCTTTGATCGCGGCAAGGAGAAGGCAGGCCGAATCGTAGGCATTCACGGCATAATTGCGCTTCGGCTTCGCCGTCCGACGATCTCGCCAGCTTCGGCGAGCGTCGCTTCCAAGAAATCCCTTCGCGCGTCAACGACGCCCGTTTAACCTTCCCACAGTTGTATTCGGCGCCTGCGTTCCGATCATTAAAGTCGGCCTTGCTGATCCGAAAGGTGGTTGTCCTCCGCCTAACTGAGCTTGTGCTCATCGGTTCCGAACGCCGTCTCAGCAATGAGACCAGTCCTCACGTTGCCCGAGCCCGGGTATCTCTTGACTGACTGAGCGGCCCGCGCCGACAATGGCATTGGGAAGATGGCGGGATAGCGCCCACGGTGTTCGGCACCACTTGGCGATCAAGCTGCGAAAGGGCTGTCATGGATTGGAAGCTGGAACTGGTCCCGGTCCCCGTATCGGACGTCGATAGAGCAATTGCCTTTTATGTTGGGAAGGTCGGCTTTCATCTCGATCACGACCACACCGTAAGCGACGAGATACGTTTCGTGCAATTGACGCCGCCCGGTTCGGCCTGTTCGATTGCCATGGGCAAGGGCCTCGTCGACAGCCCCCCGGGATCCATAAGGGGCCTGCAACTCGTCGTGCCCGATATCGATGAGGCTCACCGGTACCTGGCCGCTCAAGGTATCGAGGTCAGCGATATCAAGGATTTTCCCTGGGGCAGATTTGTCTTCTTTGAGGATCCCGACGGCAACACCTGGTCTGTCCAGCAACTTCCACCTCGCAGCTGAGGTGGCGCGCTGCGGCACGGTCGTGCCCCGACACAGATAGCGCGGGATGCACGGTTCAATTCGAACGCATCCCGGCCTAACGCCTCTTCTCGTCGAAGGCGGCATTCCAATTGTGATAAGGCGCGCGATAGGTGGGGATGCGGTCCTCGACATCGGCAAGCGCTCCGAACGGTTTGTGCGGTTCGGCCTGATACCAGAAGGCGACCGACGAAATGTCGTCCGAGCGGCGATTGGCGTGACCGTGCTCGATGGTCACCCGGATGCGTTTGTGGAAGATGACCGGGTCCTCTATGTGCCAGCGATAGAGTGTAACCGGCTCGGTCCAGTTCGGCCCGCCGGCGGCGATGATGCCGTGATAGGGCGCGCTGTAGTCCTGTGTCGGGCACCATGCCGTGTTGAAATAGTCCTCGGTGCCGGTGCCGTGCAGCGTTGGCGGCCAGGCATCGTTGGTGCCGGGGCTGGTCTCGCCGCGATCGTCGATCAGTTCGGCCTTCGGTCCGATGCGCGGATCGGGCTTGCGCACCGTATCCGGCACGGAAATGCCCGGCTCGCCATCGACGAAGATCATGTCGTCGCCCTCGCCATACCAGTCCCATAGTGCGGAACGCCGCCGCGAATAGACGGAATAGAGCACGCCGACATAGTGGCCATGACCTTCCGCCTCCAGGATGGTGTAGTTGCCGTTCCCGTCGGTGTTTTCCCCACCAAACAGGACCTGCTCGTTGGCCAGCCCCGTCTCGTCTATGCCATCAGGTCGCTGCTGCCTGTATTGGGCGTGGAAGCGACCCAGGCCTTCCTCGAGTTCCTCATGCAGTTCGAGATCGACATAGTAATAGAAAAGCAGGTCGTCCTCAGCCTCATTGGTGACGGTGAAGCGCATGTGGCTGGCAAACGGCATCGGAAAGTAGCAGTTGAAGGCCTTGCCATCCTCTGGACTTGCCTGCACCGGCAGGCTGGCAAAATTGCGCGTGCGGGCATGGCCCATGCCGAAGAAATCGCCGATCGGCGTTTCGATGCTCGGATGTGCCTCACCATCCCAATAGGCGCGCAATACGATCTTGCGCAGGAACGCCTCGCTCTCGCAGGCGAGCGTCGCCCAGATATGCGTGACGATGCCGGCACCGTCATGCTCGGCAATCACCACCGTCTGGCCGGGTTCAATGTGCAGCCGGTCGTCATTGCCGCCGGTGCGGTCGTAGCTTGAGAACCGGCGGGTTTTGGCGTCGCGCAATTTGGCGAGCCCGCGAAGCGGCGACAGGCCGGCATTATCCATGTGTTTCTCCTCTTGCTTCAGCGGTTATTTCAGGCCGCTTGTCTTGATGGATTCCATGATTTGGCGCTGGAAGATCACGAAAAGGACCAGCATCGGCACGGCGACGATGGTCGAGGCGGCCATGACATAATTCGCGGCGGCGGCGTACTGGCTCTTGAAATTTGCTATCGCAACCTGCACCACCCAGAGATCGAGGTCGGAGGTGATCGTCAGCGGCCACAGGAAAGCGTTCCAGTTGGCGAGGAAGAACAGGATCGCCAGCGCCGACAGGATCGGCCGGCTGAGCGGCAGGATGATGCTCCAATAGATGCGCCAGTAGCCGGCGCCATCCATGATCGCCGCTTCTTCCAACTCCCTGGGCAGCGACAGGTAGTATTGCCTGAGCAGAAAGATGCCGAACGCGTTGAAGATCGCCGGAATGATGAGCCCGGCATAGCTGTCCAACATGTGCAGCGTCCGCGTCAAAATGAACAGCGGCACGATGATGACCGGCAGCGACACCAGGAAGGTCGAGAACATGGCGAGGAACAGAATGTCGCGGCCCGGAAAACGCAGCCGTGCGAGCGAATAGCCGGCCATCGAATGGAAGAACAGCGCAGCGACCGTCACCGTCGCCGACACGAAGAACGAATTGAAGAGATAGCGCAGGAACGGCACCTCGGTCAGCACATAGAGGAAATTGCCGAGCGTCGGGCGTTCCGGAATGAGGCTCGGCGTGAAGACGTCGCTCGCCGGCTTGAGCGAGATGACCAGCATCCAGACAAGCGGGAATACCGTCATCAGGCCAAGTGCGGCGGTTGCCAGCATCCAGGCAAGTCTCGCCGCTCGTATCTGCGAACGGCCGGAAGGAGTTCGGCCGTCAGTCATGCTCGAAGCGTCCGCTGCGCGTCAGCACGAAGAAGAAGACCGTGACCAGCATCAGTGCCAGCACCAGCAGCGATGCCATTGCCGATGCATAGCCGAACGCGCCGAACTGGAATGCCTGCTTGTAGATGTAGATGATCAGCACCGAGGTCGAATTGACCGGACCGCCTTTGGTCATCACATAGATCAGGTCGAAGACCTGGCCGCCGGCGACAGTCGCGACGAGCGAGACCAGGAGGACGAAGAAGCTGGTCGGCTTGAGCAAGGGCAAAGTAATGTACCAGAAGCTTGTCACCGGCCCGGCACCGTCGATCTTTGCGGCTTCGTAGTACTCTGCCGGGATGTCCTGGAGCCCGCCGAGGAAGATCAGCATGTAGAAACCCATCAGGAACCAGACGCTGACCAGCACCAGCGTGAACAGCGCCAGATTTGGATCGCCGAGCAGCGAAATTCCGCCGAGGCCGACGAGCGGCGCCAGCCGGCTGACGATGCCGACCTTTTCGACCAGCATGAGCTGCCACACGAGCGCCACCACGACCAGGCTGACCATCTGCGGCGCAAAGAACATCGAGCGCATGACCGCGTTGAAGCGGTTGGTCTTCTGCACCAGAAGCGCCAGTCCCAGTCCGGCGACGTAGAGCGCCGGCACCAGCATGACGGCATAAGCTACCGTCACCTTCACGGACGACCAGAACAGCGGGTCGCCCCACATGCGCCTGTAATTGCCGAACCCGACGAACCTGTAGCCGCCGAAGCCGTTGACCTCGAAGAACCCGACGGCGAGCGACAGCAGCATCGGCACGCCGACGAACACCAGCAGGCCAAGCGCATCGGGCAGGACGAACAGCCATGCGGCGCAGCGCTCCCTTTGCTTGGCGGTGAGGCCGCGGGCGGAATTCGCGCCCGCGGCTGGCGGTTTCATCTGATCCATGCTGGAAAGGGCCTAAAGGATCGGCGCGCCGGAATAGGAAGCGAGGAACGCATCGAGTTGCTGACTGGCCGTCGTTGCCGCCTGCTGGGCATCAACCCCGCCAAGCTGTGCCGACTGGATGGCGTCGGAGATGATCTTGTAGGCCTCCGGCGGAACCCGTGGCTCGGCGCGCGTCCCCGGATGGATCTCCTTGGCGAAGGTGCCGAACTTGCCGGTGCTGAAGACATCGGCGCCGGCCTTCAGCGCGCTGTTGCGCGGCGGCATGTCGCTCTTGGCGACAGTGCACCAGTTGACGACCCGGTCGATCGATGCCGGATCCATTGAGGCCAGCGCCCAGGCGCAGAACTGGGCGGAAGCATCCGGGTTCTTGCCTCCGGCATTGGCGACAAAGGCCCAGCCACCGCCGACGGTGACGTATTTGCCATTGGCCGGTGTCGGCAATTTGAAGATGCCGTAGGGCACGTCCTTGGCGTTGTTGTCCATCGCCGAAATACCCCAGATGCCGCAGTTCTGCATGGCGCACAGCCCTGCCCCGAGATTGGCGACTATGTCGAAGCCGCCGCCGACCACCTGACGCGGCGCCACGCCGGTATTGATGGCATCCTGCCAGAGTTTCAGCGCCTGGACGGTGGCCGGCGAATCGAAGGCGCTCTTGCCGTCCTTGCCCTGGAATTCGCCGCCGCCCTGCCACAGGAACGGATACCAGGTGAAGTTCTGGTAATAGCCGGGAGTCGTTTCGAACAGCACGCCGTAGCGACTGGGCGTCGTCAGCTTTTTGGCGACCGCCAACAGCTCGTCCCAGGTCTTCGGCACGTCGTTCTCGTTGAGCTTTGCATCCTCGAACGCTTTGACCGAATAGTAGAAGGCCATCGGCTCGACTTCCATCGGCACACCGTAGATCTTGCCGTCCACCATGCGGTTGGCGATGACGCTTTCCGGGAAATCGGCTTTGGCGGCATCCTCGATATGCGGCGTCAGGTCGGCAAGCACGCCGCCATTGTAATAACGCAGGAAATCGCCGGGGCTGATGAGGAAGATGTCAGGGCCCTCGCCCGACGCGAAGGCCGTTGCCAGCTTGGAACCGGAGATGTATTCGCTGTTGACGACATATTCGAGCTCGACCTTCTGGTCGTGGCCGTCGTTCCAGTCGGCCACCAGCTTCTCGAACCACTGGACCTGCGGCTTCACGTCTCCCCCAGGCGCATAGAACTGCCAGAATTTCAGCGGCGCTTCCTGAGCGTGCACGGCCATCCTGTTGATGAACGGGAAGCCTGTGAGGCCGGCGGCAGCGAAAGTGGCGCCGCCCTGGATCAGCCGACGGCGGTTCAGGCTGGCCAATGGCCGGTCGCGGGTCGTTTTGTCAGTCATCAATTCCTCCCTTGGATGTTGTTCGGTCGAACGTTGGCGAAGGGACCTCCGTTCCCTTTGCCGGCATCTGGCGTCACGCGCTGTCGAATGGGCTCAACGCGCATGGGATCACTTCGGTGCGCGGCGCGCCCTCGACTTTGCCACCCAGCCGTTCGAGCAGCATTTCCGTGGCGCGCTTGGCAAGCATTGTCGGACTGTTGCCGACACGGGTCAGCTTCGGCCTGACATATTCCAGTTGAGGCAGGTCATCGAAGACTGCGATGGCGATATCCTGAGGGATATTGATCCCATGGTCGTAGAATTCGGTCAGCGCACCGGAGGCCATCAGATAATTGGCGAAGAACATCGCCGACGGCAGGTTTCCGCCGTGCTTCTCCCTGAGCCAGGTGACCGCTTCCCGCCCTGACGGGGCAAGATAGCTTCCCTCGAACCGCAGATCGGCGGAGATTGGCACGCCATTGTCGGCGAGCCCTTTTTCGAAGCCGGCGGCACGCGCCATCGCCTCTTTGAAAAAGGATGGCCCGGTGACATGGGCGACGCGGCGATGGCCTCTCTTCGCCAGATACTCGCCCATCAGATAGCCGCCGCCGAAATCGTCCAGCTGGACGCTGTCGACAGCATGGTTCGGCAGATGGCCGATGAAGACGGCGGGCAGATCGAGGCTGAGCAGTTCGCTGTGCATGCCGTGCAGCGCGAAGTCGGCAACGATGACGCCGTCGACCCGCTTGCGCCCTATCTGGCGCAAATACTCGCGGCCGTGATCCTGTGAATGTCCGCCCGGCACGTCGGTGTTGAAGATCAGCATGTCGAGGCCGACCACTTCGAGCGTCGACTGCGCCGTTTTCACCAGCTCCGGATAGAACGGGTTGCGGATGTCCGGGATCAGCATCGCGATGATGTTGGTGCGGCCGGTGCGCAGGCTTTGCGCCTGCGGGTTCGGCGTGTAGCCGAGCTCGTCGATCGCCGCTTGTACGCGCTCACGCAGCGATTTCGATACCCGGTCCGCATGGTTGATGACATGCGACACGGTCGTGCGCGACACGCCCGCTCGCGTAGCAACTTTGGAAATCGTGCTCATTGTGACAGGTTATGAGCACATGAATGCATTTGCAAATCGATTTACCGATGTCTCGCAAATTAGGGCCATCAGGCGGATTGCGCAAAATGCCAAAAGAAAAGGCCGGACTGTTAAGCCCGGCCAAGTGTGAAGGTCTATAACCTCCAGAGGGGAACGCGCCGGACGCAATGGGAGGAGACATCCGACGCAATTCGCATATGGGTCTGTATTGGTAGCGTTTCAACGATGCGGCAGTAGACCAACGGCGTTGCTGCCATAGAGCCAGAAACGCAAAGCATTCGAAGGGGGCGGTGGATCGCAGCTGCCAGTTGGACACAAAGGTCGCCGAATGCAGGGTGGCTCCTGGCATAGGGACTTCAGTCTGTAGGCCTATCGACCAAGGACCCGCACAGCCAAACTTTGGTCCGAGGCTGCTATCGCAAAAGCCCGAAATGCGAGAGTTTCAGGAACTGAGTTCCGAGGAGCCCCGTTGCGATGCCGACTGTTACAGGAGGCCGCCATGGACCCGAGCATTCACCAGGCACGTTGGCTGCTTTTTCCGTTATTTGGCCTGTGTTTCGGGATCGCGGCCATTGGATTTATTGTTGGCTGACAGTGGGAACTCGGCGCTACCGCGGAGAGACGCAACCACGGGAAGGCAAAAGACTTGCGCAGTAAATAGTCCCTTCCTGCGCTAGCGAGACCCACCAGTTACCATCGTGGGACTGGTGGGCCTTGACGTTCCGGACGCAAACCATTGTTTTAAGCATCACACGAATTCGAACAGGAGGCAGTACGACAGAGCCGTATGATTAAGGGGAGTTCCGACATGCGACTGGCAAGTTCATTGATGACGACCCGGAAACGAAGGACCGGATCTTCACGAGGACGTCGTGTCGGCATTTCTGTAGTCGTCTTGACCTTCATTCTCGTCGTGAGCCCCTATCGCGTCGTGTTCGATGGATCATCGCAGCCGCTCGGCCCGCAGGCTGCCTGGGCCAAAGATGGCGGGAACGGCAACGGCAATGGCGGGAACGGGAACGGGAATGGGAACGGCAATTCGGGCAATTCGGGTGGAAACTCCGGCAATTCGAACTCGAACGCTGGTGCCGGCAAGGGCAAAGCAAAGTCGCAGGACGACAATCTCCCTGATCCCGCCCCTGCGGTAAACCCCGATAGCAAGCCAAAACTCTTTGTCAACGCATCCACAGGAGACCGGGTCGAGGTGAGCGGCCCGAGCATTGGCGTGGTGCATTCGAACGGCCTCAGCGAGCGCATCGACAGCGACCAATATGAAATGCGGGATGCCGAGGGCCGCACCATCATTCGGCGCCTGGCGACGCGTTCCGATCGAGACAGGTTGCTTGGAATGATCAACTGAGGGCCAGTTCACATGGCCGCGCTGTGCGGCAATTTCGGCTCAAGCATGATCGCGAACAGGCGGATGCCGGCGCTCAGTCGCGTCGCGCAAGGTCATGGCGGCTTCGGTCCTGTTGCTGACGTTGAGCTTGGCCAGGATTCGCGTCATGTGGTGCTTTATCGTCTTTTCATGCAGGTTCAGCCGAAGCCCGATCCGTTTGTTGCTCAGTCCCGCGGCAACCAGCGTCAGGATCTCCCTTTCGCGGCTGGTGAGGTCGGCAAGTCCGTCAGCTTTCGCCGGCTCTTTTGATTGAGCCGAGAGATCGGCCAACAGGCGCGCCGACAATTGTGGACAGACATATCGTTCGCCCGACGCTACCGTGCGCAGGATCGCAGCCAACGTCCTCGACCCGACCCCCTTCAGAACATAGCCCCTTGCCCCGCTCTGCAACGCGGTCATCACGTGCTGGTTTTCTTCCGAAACGGTCAGCATCACAATTTTCAGTGCCGGATGCCGCTCAAGGGCCGGTCCGATCACGCCAAGGCCACCTCCAGGAACCGAGATGTCCATCAGCAGAATGTCGGGCCGCTGGTCTTCGATTATCCGTAGGGCATCGTCTCTGCTGCTTCCTTCACCGACGATCTCGAACCCGCCGATCTGATCGAGCGTGCGCACAACGCCTTCCCTGAACAGCGGGTGGTCGTCGACGATGGCGAGCTTGATGGCTACTGTCATGTCTGCCCCATTTCAACGATGTTGAGGGCCATTCTTACGACTGTGCCACTCTGTGAGGAAGTCACGGTAAACTGGCCCCCGAGGCTTTCCACCCGCTCGCGCAGCCCAACGAGTCCCAGCCTCTCGGGACGCACGATTTGCGGGTCAAAGCCAGCGCCGGCGTCGGCCACTTCGATACAAACGCGCTCGCCGTCGAAATGTTTCTCGACCGACTGACCTTCACCTCCGGCATGACGGAATCCATTGTTCAGCGCCTCCTGGACGAAGCGGAAGATGCAGATCTTGGCCGCCGGCGACAACGGCGCATGGCCGCCGGTCATCGATAATCTCACTTTGACGCCGGTTCGCTCTTCGTGCGCCTGTACGGCTAGCTGGAGAATTTCACCCAGTTCGGCATGCTCGATATGCGGCAGGACAAGGCCCTTGCTGATGCTCCTGATCTCGCGCATGGCATCGTCCAGATGTGCTTTGATGGCCAGCAATTCCTGTGCACGCTTCGATTGCGGCGTAGCGGGATCGGCAATGACGGGGCTGTCGATCCCCAGCGCCGCGAGAGCAACCAATTGCGCGGGGCCATCGTGCAAGTCCGCACCGATGCGCCTGAGATAGCGTTCGTTAAGTGCGGTGGCACGCTGCGAGGCACGCTGCACCCGCAGCCTCAACAGTCTGTTTTGCGCAAGCAGATCGGAAAGCTCGGCAATGCGCTGCTTCAACGAGCGGCTCTGCGAACTGATCATGCGGCTGCCACGGAACACGATTGCCGACAGCCCGAGAAAGAAGGCCGCTGTGACGGCGGCAACGTCCAGCCAGGTTCGAATGAGCGCCTGATGCAGGTTTCTTTCAAAATCAGTGGCGACCTCGTAGAATTCCGAAACGGCCACCACTTCCCCCGACCATGGCTGCAGCACCGGATTGTAGATCTCGAGGAGATGCAAGCCGCTGGCTCTTTCGGCCTCGCTGTCCGGATCGTCGAGCTTGTCGAACTCCGAAACCATTTGGCCTGCGAATGCCGTCCGGAGATTGTCGCTGGGTTCAAAGCGCTTGCCGATCAATGTCTTGTCGGTCGAATACAGGATGGTTCCGTCGCGACGCCAGAGCTTGAAGGATTCGAGCCTTGTGCCGAGTGCCCCTTGTCCCAGCGTTTCATCGAGCGCGTGGGCGACGCTCTCGTCGAGCACTTCGCTCTTGCGCATATCCGGAAGCAGCGGTGCGATAACGCTGTCCACGTAAAGAGCCGTTGCAGATGCCGAATTCTGCGTGACCACGGTTTCTATATGGTTCGTGACGGAAATCCCCACCACCACCATGGCTGACAGGGAAAATAGACCGCCCGCGAGCAGGAACTGCGTTGCCAGCGACAGCGCATTCCAACGGTCAACAAGGCTTGTCAGCCTGTGTGGCTTGGTGTTCCGAATGGCCCGCTCGACGGCACGCCGCACCAGTGGCGCGATTCTGGAGAGCCGGCTAATCCGTTGTCGAACGTCGCTGAAAGACGCCATCGTAGGTATGTAACCGATCAATCGCGATGGAACTAGGGCCTGATGAGAGGGCGAACAGCGTATCCGGCGCTTTTTTGGGCAAACCGTCTCATTGCGTCGTTCGGTAAAGCTCGGACGCGGCCTGCTTCAGTGCCGCCCGTCCATCCGGCCTCAGATACATCATGTGCCCGCCCTCCAGCACCTCGGTGCGAATGGGCTTTGCGCCGGCAAGCGAAGGAATTTGACCAAGCAGGTAGCGCGAGCCCATATACGGCGTCACCAGGTCGCTGTAGCCGTTGACGATCAGCACGCCGAGGCTGGGGTTTAGCACGCGCGCCTGTTGAAGGTCGTCCATGACACCCGCATAGCCCTGACGCGTCGCGCTCGTCCCATAGTCCCAATTGCCGCTGACTTCACGGTTGAGAAGCCGATAGCTGATATCCGTGCGGAAGTTCAATTCATCACGCACATAGCCGACGAAAGCGGAGGTGAGCGCCGGCACGCTTCGGTCGAGCACCGGATCGGGACCCTCGACTCCCAGGCTCTCTGGCGCCACGTCCGCTGTCGCGATGTTGCCGTCATAGGCGCTGAGAACATTGCCCTTTGCCCGTGCAAACTCCTTGGCGAACAGCCCTATGGGAATGCGTGCAAAGTGCCGCTGGACGAGATCGAGCGGCAGACCGGTGATTGCGGCGACACGCTGGCTCGCCAGGCGTCCACCCTGCTCCAGCCCACCGGCCAGCGCGGCCAGATAATCGCCGAGCGCATAGCGTTCGACTTCCGCCAGCCGCTCCTGCAGGGCCGGGCCGGAAACGCCTTCGCTGTGTAGGCGCACTGCCGCCAGCGACGGCAGTTCCAGCGCCCAGTGGAGCGGCTGGAACTCGTCCGGGCGCACCAGCGTGAATTCGAGCGCCGGCGAAATCAGCACGACGCCACTCGGGCTGATGCCGATGTCTTCCTGAAGCTTCCTGGCGAGCAATGCTGCTCGAAAGCCGCCATAGCTTTCGCCAGCCAGGAAGACAGGCGATGCCGTACGGTTCGTCTGCGCCAGATAGAGCCGGATAAACGCGCCTATCGACGCGGCGTCCTGGCTGACGCCCCAGAAGCTGTGTGCTTCCGTGCCGGGCGCTTCACGGCTGTAACCGGTTCCAACAGGGTCCACAAAGACCAAGTCGGTCATGTCGAGCCAAGTGTCGGGGTTGTCGAACAGCCTCTGCGGCGGCGGCAGGAAACTTCCATCGGCCGCCGTCGCCAGGACCCGCGGACCGAGCGCGCCGAGATGAAGGTAAGCGGAAGCTGCTCCCGGACCGCCATTGAACACGAAGGTGATCGGGCGCCGCGGATCCGGTCCCGTTTCTTTCCCGGAATGCAGTGCATAGGCGACGTAGAAAATCTCGGCGGTGATATCGCCTTTGCCGGACGGCAATGACAGCGTGCCGGCCTTGGCCTCGTAATCGAGCGTGCGTCCGGCAATGACGATCGAATGATCGGAAGTCTGCGGCGGTGGCAAGAGCGAGAGAACCCCGCCTGTAGGCGGCGGCCGCTGGGCCGTCTCCGCGTGACCCACCCCAACTCCGGCAACCAACAGCAGAAGAGCGAGGGCGATTTCTTGCAGCTTGATAGGCATGACGTCTCCGGAGCAATTGGCTGGAAACTAGCACACCGTCGGCCGAACCAAAGTCACAGCACCGTGCGCCAGTACATCTGACAAGAAGGGGTCGGATTTGGAAATCCGATGCCCAGGCGGAAGATAGGGCGCGAGGGTCACGGCGGCAGCCTCAACCTCTTGCAGCAGATGCATGCGGCGGAATGACGTACCAAACGACTTCGTGAATTTTCTGCCGGTTGACTCGATTGGCCCACTTCCTAGGTTGGCATTCGGGCTCCCGTGCAATCCGAAGTTGGCATGACATCTTTCCACACCCGAAAGCTTGCCCTTCTCCTTCTATCGGCAAGCGCCGCCATCCTGTCTTCCTGCGTCATGCCCGACGACACGTCGAGCACTGCAAAGGAGGACGCCACGGCGGCGGCAGCCCGCAGGGAGATGGTCGGCCTTAGCGAGGCGGACGTTCGAATGTGCGCCGGCTTTCCGACCGCCACTGCCGATGTCGGCAAATCCGGCCAGATCTGGACCTATCAGCGCGTCGTTCAACGCGGCAATCTCAACATTGTCGTTCCGACCGTGGCCATTGGCCCCGTCCCGGCGCTGGGAGGTTCCGTCAACGTCGCCCCCGGCGGCTATTGCAACACGCAAATTCGAATGGTTGACGGTCATGTTGCCGAGGTTGCCTACGCCGGCGACAACAACCTGCCGAACAACCGCGATGCGCTCTGTGTCAGCACGGTAGACGCCTGTGTCGCCTACGCCCGTCAGTATCATCCAGGCAGGACAATGGGCAGATAGCGGGATGAGTGGCATTGCCGCTGGTCTGAACGCCTGAGATTTCTGGTTTGCCGGCTAGTGACTATCCTCGATCCCGATCGAGCATCACCGATTTGACCTGACATTCCCCGCTCTCAACCGCGGACCCGACCCCATCGCGAATAGTGGAGAAATAGCGGTCGGTTCCGACCTGCCCGCCCTTGAGGGCAATTTCCAGCCCATCGATCGCCTTAATGCTTGAATGCGCCACACAAAGTGGCGAGCCCGGCGATGCCGGCAGCGGCATTCGCACCGTCAGCGCGTCGACGCCCATCTGGCCAAGTGCATGGCTCGACGTGTCGCCGCCGGCGATGACCACGCGCAGTAGCTTCTCTTGAAGCGTCAGTTCGCGGAGAACCTCGCCAAGGCCGCGGCCGAGCTTATGGCGGGCGCCTTCCCGGAGATCGATTTCTGCACCGCGGTCGGCCGCAGGTCCGAGCGCGGTGTAGAGGATGACGCTGCGCCCGGCCCGTAGGCTGGAGCGGCCGGTTGCCACCGCGCGCGCAATCGCGTCGTTCGAAGCCTCAGAAACCAGTTCGACCGGGTCGAGCTCGATCCCGTCGAAGCCGTCGGCCAGAGCATGACGGATCTGTCGTTCCGTCGTCGGCGAGCAACTCCCCGAGACCACGGCGATCCTGTCGGCAGCGCCCGGCGGCGAAAAGGCGGATTTGGTATCCACGATCCGGTTCGATGCCCATTCGACCAGCAAGGCATATTCGATGCCTGAAGAGCCGACGACGAAATAACCGCCCGGCTTGCGAGCGCGCCAAATCTCCTTGCCGGCAAGTGCCTGGGTTTCCAGGCTATCGACATCGACAAGCACGATACCTGAGCCATTCTCCACAAGCCGGTCGAATGCTTTCGACCGCGACGCGGACTGCAGCGTCGCCAGGTCGACCAGGCCGGAGGCGAGGCTGGTCTGGCGCGACAGATGGATCAGCAGGTCGGATTCGTCCATCGGCGTGGTCGGATGGCGGCTCATCACGGGATGGCGGTCGATGCGGAAATATTTTTCGCGATAGGCCGCGAACAGATGACCGAAGGCGGTGTAGCGCTTCAGCTGCGGCGCGCCGACCACCAGCGGCACGCCGTCTTGCCGGAAAACCGAGCGGCCGATTTCGATCGCCCGGCCGATGCTGCCGATTGCCGGGCTGGAATCGAAGGTCGAGCAGACCTTGTAGTGGCAGATCTCGGCGTTGACGGTCTTCAGCCAGGCGAAGGCATTCCGCAGATGCGTGTCCATCCACTGCGGCGTCTCGCTGCGGCTGGTGCCGGCCAGCCCGAGGGCGCGGCAATGCGCAAATTGTGAAAGCAGCGCCTCGTCCGGCTGGCGCATGAACAGGACGGTCGGCACGCCGCCGAGCTCGAGCGCCTCCATAACGTCGGTCGAGCCGGTCAGGTCGTCGCCATAGTAACTCAGAAGCAGGTTTTGCATGGCGTCAGGCCGCCTCGCCGCCGCCGAACTTCTCGATCGACCGCGCCAGCTCGACATGGCTCAAGGCATAATCCGCCAACGGAATGTCTTGGACCGCCGCCTGCCAGGCCTGCTGCACGGCGCGCACGCCGGCGCCCGGCCCGTCCGGGTGGCTGACGATGCCACCGCCGCAGAGATAGAGAAGATCGACCGTCCGGCCGGTTCGCTGGAAGGTTTCAGGCGCCTGCCCGCCCCACTGGCCGGAGCCGGCGACCGGCAATGCGCAATCGGCCGGCGAAAAGATCGGCGTGGTCACCGCCTTGAAGGATTCGACGAAGGACCAGTCGGGTTCCCAGTATTTCGAGGCGATGCCGTTGATCTGGAACTGGTCGACGCCGAGCAACCGCCAGAACTGCTGCCAGACCTTGAAATCCATGCCGAGGCCGGGATGGCGGGTGAGAATGTCCCAGCCATTGCGGTGGGCATGGAGCACCAGGCTGGAGCGCTTTCGGAGGTAAGCCATGCCACCAAAGCCGATCGAATTGATGTTGACCACCGCGCAATTGCCGCCGGCCTTTGCCACCAGATCGTGGTTTCGCATCATCTCGTCGGGATCGGCATGTGAAATGCCGAAGGCATACATGACCTTCTTACCGGTCTTCTGCTCGTGGTCGAGGATCAGCGGCATGATTGCCCTCACTCGCTCCGACAGCGGTGAATAGGCCGGGCTCATCAGCTTCTCGTCGTCCTTGATGAAGTCGACGCCGGCGGCAATCAGCTCTTGCACCATTGCGGCCGTCTCGTACGGGCGGAGTCCCAGCGCCGGCTTGACGATGGTCCCGATGATCGGACGATCCGCGACACCGGTCAGCCTGCGGCTGCCCGTGACGCCGAATTGCGGGCCCGGATGCGCGCCCCGGTACTCCTCGGGTAGCTTCATGTCGACGACACGGATGCCGGACAGGCCCTTGATCGAAAAGGCGCCGCCGATGGCGATGGTCATCAGCGCCGACAGGTCGGTGCCGATGGCGTCCAGCGGAAAGGCGATATCGATGTCGGCGCGCTTGACCGGGCCGTTGCGTGCTTCGGGGCTTGCTCCGGAACCGGTTTCGGGAAGGGACGGCCGGTCCGCGTCCGGCAGATGCCGTATCGCCAGGACTCGCGCTGCGACCCTAGCCTTGAGCTCTTCCGTCTCGCCGGCCAGCGCGACGAAGGTCCCGGTCGACTGGTCGCTTGCAATCTTGGCCGCCAGCGCCTCGATATTGCCGGGCGTTTCGATGCGATAGGTAAGAACAATCATATTCGCGCGGCCTGCCGGGGAGGTTTCGAAAAAGGTTCCTTGGCCCTCGAAATCTGGTATAATGAGTACATAAGCATTGCAAGCCCTATCCGGCTTGGCGGTAAGGGCGAGTCGGCAACAGGCGTTCCGGAATTCACGGCGGAAATGCTAGGTATAGGCCGGTCAAAGGAGTGATTCGCGACGATGAACCGTTCGGAGCCGATCGTCCGGCGCAAGCTTTCCGACGAAGTATTCTTGAGACTGAAGCGCCTGATCACCGGCGGCGAATTGCTGCCGGGTGACGACATGCCGTCGGAGCGCGAATTGATGGAGCGTTTCGAGGTCGGCAGGCCGGCGATCCGCGAGGCGATGCAGGCGTTGAGCAATATGGGGCTGGTCGCGATCTCGCATGGTGAGCGTGCCAAGGTGCTGCAGCTCACCGCCAAGTCGATCATCAAGCAGGTCGACGGCGCAGCCAAGATCATCCTGTCGTCATCGAAGGACACGCTCGAGCACCTCAAGAACGCGCGCATCTTCTTCGAGCGCGGCATGGTCAAGGAAGCTGCAGAAAAGGCCACAGCCGAGGACGTGCAGCGGCTGCGGGAAACGGTCGCCGAGCAGCGCAGCCATCGTGGCAACTCGGAAGCCTTCATATCCGCCGACATGAAATTCCACACACAGATCGCGGCAATATCCGGTAACCCGATCTATGTCGCTGTCAGCGAGGCAATGCTAGGCTGGCTAAAGGAATACCACACCGAAATGCTGATCTGGACCGGCAAGGAAAAGTTCACGCTGACCGAGCATGAAGAGATCGTCGGACGCATCGAAGCCAAGGATGCGGATGGCGCCGAGAAGGCGATGATCAAGCACCTCGAACGCTCGCGCGCGCTCTACGTGATGAATTCCGGCAACTGAAAATCAAGTGCAGGTCCCGACCGGCGTCGCGGTCGGACCTTGTTCTCGGCCTACTGGCTGACCACAGATCAGCCTGAGCCCGGACCGACGCAGTTTTATGTTGCCGTCTGAATCCGGTGTATGTGCCGCGTTGTTTTCATTCAGCGATTTCAGCATTTGCATCTTCCCAGCCGTGGATTTCCGCCGCCCGCTTTCGTCAGCAGGCCCGCATAGGCCCGTCTTGGAGGCGCCTGGCTTCTTCTTGAATTGGCAATTCTTGCAAAGACTATGCTAGATTTGCCAATCGGCGAGAACGACACCGGGAGAACCGCAATGGCTGACAGGAGCCTCCACGTCGTGATCTGGCTGCCGTCGAATTTCTATTCGGCCGTCGTCTCGACGCTCGTGGAAATGTTTCAGCTTGTGAATGACGTCTGCCGTTCACAGGTTCTCTCCTGTGAGTTCGTTTCAAGGGGCGCGCCGTCGGCATCAACCACAGGAATTTTCTTCCCGACGAAGGCTCAACCATCCCGGAAAATGGATGTCCTGATTCTCATTGCGATGCCGGGTGTCGAGATTCCGGAGCTTCTGCGCTCGCTCGACGAGGAGAGTGAACATTCAAAACCGCTGATCGCGCTCGCGCAACAGCAGGACGCAATCATCGCAGCACATTGCGGCGCGTGTTATCTGCTCGCCAATTCGGGATTATTGGACGGTAAACGCGCAACGATATCCTGGTGGCTGAAAGCCGAGGCAAGCCGCCGGTTTCCGCAAGTGCGATGGGACGCTTCCCGCCTGCTCATTCGCCAGGACCGCCTTTACACATGCGGAGGCGGGTTTTCCGGACTCGAACTCGCCAGGGCTTTGCTGATCGATCTGGGCTTCTCGAAGGAGGAGCGGATCATTCGAAAACTTCTGGTTCTTCCTCCGCCGCGCAAATTCCAGAGTCCCTACGAATTTTCCCTCGACGAAATTTCGAACGAGGCCAGCCCATTCGAGAACAAGCTGCGCGAGCTCTCGAAAGACAAGATGTCGGAAATCGATCTGAAATTTCTCGCAACTGAATTGGGCATGTCTTCGCGAACCCTGTCTCGCAGATTTTTCGACGAACTCCAGACAACGCCGGGAAAATGGATCCAGGAACGGCGGCTGGAGTTGGCAAAATCCATGCTTGAGGAAACGAAACTGAGCGTTTCAGAAATTTGCTATCGGGTGGGATATCAGGACGTCGCCTCGTTCAGCCGTCTTTTTTCCAGGACAACTGGAATGGCACCAGGCGAGTTTCGAAAGCAGATCCGGTGACAAGTCGGCAACGGAAGTGCTGCCGCTACGGGCAACCGCTGCCGAAGTGCGGCTATCCAAGAGCCTCGGCAAATGACTTCAGCCGATCCGGACGATTGCGTAGGGTGTCATCACAAGATGGTCTCGGCCCGACGTGTCTCGCGGAATCTTGCGCGACATTCGTCCATCCCAGATCTTCAGAGGACCCCGATCGGAGCCGAGCCCGGAAACATCGACCGGAAAATCGTCCGGGGTAAGGTTCGCCAGCCAGACGATGATCTTGCCTGTCTGGGAGCGGCCGGCCAGTGCCAATACCCGCGTCTCATCGGTCGTTGTCGCCGCCACATGCGCATGGCCGGCCAGATCGCAAAGTCCTTTCACCGCGTGGAAAATCGGCCGGGGTGCACCTTCTTCGACAGGTTCGCCCGACGAGGCCAGTACGCCGAATGGTCCGGTGAAGCTGCAGAACGTGAGCATTTCGAGCCCGGCCGGAGCAACGCGTGCGGCATAGCCGATCGTCCATGCGGCCCCGAACAGCCCGGCATGGCGAGGGTCGCGGTTGGCCATGGCAATGCGCTGACTGTCGGGATTGGCCTTGGTCGCGCCGCCATAAGGGTTCTGGCGCATGGCAATGGTCGACGGCCCGATCCGATAGGGTTTTGGCCCGAAGATCGCCCTCACCGAGGCTGTGATGAAAGGCAGTGCCTCCAGCGACTGCATGACGCTGAGATCGTCGGCGGCGTGCACGATCGGGCAGGTGCAATGCGTGACGAAATCGAGCGGGTCAGCCGGCACACGCTTGCGATTGAGTTCGGTGAAATAACTGAACATGCCGCCGCCGAGGCGGGTGTCGGGAAAGGCGCGCCGCGCCGCGGCATAGACGTCTTCGAGCGGTGGGCATTGCGGCCATGCGCTGCCCGGCGGCGTCGACTGCCGGTCGACCGAGGGCGAGACGGCAATGGCCGAAAGCTTGAGCCCGGCCTGGCGCACCATGTCGGCGACGTCTGAAAGCTCGGCGTCGAGATCGCCGTCGCCGGCAATGACACATTCGAGCGTTGTCCGGACCGGATAGGCGGCGGCGAGCCGGGCGTAGGATCGCAAGGCATCGAGCTCGTGGCCGCGCGTCGGGTCATAGTGGAACATCAACTGCTGCGGACCAAGCTCGGACAGCATCGGCAGCTTGCCCAGCGCCGCCTCGACCTCATCCGGATAGACGATCACGCCGATATCCGGCAGCGCCGGTCCGGCTTTGCCGAGCGTGACGCGAATTGGTTCGACGGTTGCCGCAGCCGCCGGCACTTTCCCGCGACCCTCTATCCGCAAGCTGATGGTCTGGCGGAAGGTCTTGCCGGCGGGCAGCACATAGGGCCATGGCAGCGCCAGCGGCCGAACATAGGTCTTGTAGGAGGCATCCGACCAATTGCGCTGGTCCTCCATCTCGAAAGTGTCGCCTTCCATCCGGCATTCGGCGGTGACGTTGGGCCGGACTTCATGAGTGATGGCGCGCAAATCCTTGAAAGGTTGCCAGGGATCGATCAGCTCTGGAAGCCGCGTCGCGACCACGCTGCCGTCGGTATGCTCCACCGTGACCGGGCTGCCGGACAGGCCGGCAATCGGATGCAGGATGCAGAAGCCACAGCGATTGGTTTCGAAATCGCTGTCGGGAAGAGTGCTCACGTCGAAGACCAACTGGCCATCGGCGGAGCCCTTGATGGTCGCACGGAAGCCGAGTCGGCTGCCGTCCGGTGCTTGGCAACTTGCCGAATAGCTGACGGAAAAAGCCGCGGCATCCTGCTCGATGGTAAGGTCGGCCAGTGTCGGCTCGTAGGTGCCCCAGTCGCGATCCCTGACGATGTAGGCGATGGCGCGCAGAACCTCGGTGCCGCCATGCCGGACGGTGCGCAGATTGCCGTTGACGAAGTCCGCCGTCAGCGCGCCGGCGCGCAGCCTGACCGGTTCGGCTTCAACGGCACGTGTGCCGTAGAGGAGGAAGGCGTCGGCTGTCATTTCAGCAAGGCGTCGAGTTGCACCGGCTCCCGGCTTGCGGCGCCAGCGTACGCCGCCTCGACCAGCGCTAATGTCTTGAGGTTGTCCGCGCCCGAGGTCGCGGGCTCGGTTCCGTTGGTCAGGCAATCGACCCAGTGCTTTTGAATGGCGACGACGCTTTCCTGGATGTTGTGCCACGGCCGCGATGCCCAGGCCAGCAGCGGTGGCGAGACGTTGCTCACGGCTGTCCCGCTCCTGCCGGTGACGGTGAGCCGGTAGCCCTGCGCCAGCCGGATCGTGCCGTCGCTGCCGTCGATCTCGATCAGCGTCTCCGGAAACGGCTCTGTCGCGAGCTTGCTCGCGTAGCTGCAGTCGACCATGGAAGTGGCGCCGCTCGTGTGGTCCATCAGCATCGTCGCAACGTCCTCGCCGGCAATGCCGGGATTGATGCGCGCCGTTCGCGCAGTGACCGTCGAGACGTCGCCCAGCAGGAAGCGGGCGATGTCGAGGATGTGGATACCCAGATCCTCGATGATGAAGCGCTTTCCCGTCGCCAAATAAGGCTGGCCGGAAAACACGTCATAGGCAGAGCGGAACGAGATCCGTCCGAAAAAGGGGGTGCCGATTTCGCCGCTGTCGAGCACGGTACGCACCGCCTGGATCGGCGACTGCCAGCGAAAATTCTCATGCACCATCAACGGCACGCCGGCGTCAGCACAGGCCTTTATCATCGCCTTGGCGTCGGCAAGCGTCGGCGCAAACGGTTTTTGGCAGATTGCCGGAACACCGTGCTGCGCCGCCATCTCCACGAGCATTCTGTGGCTTGGTGCGGTGGTGGCGACGTCGACGAAATCCAGCCTTTCGCCGGCAAACAGCGCTGCCGCGTCGGTATAGCGCCGTGCGACCCCGAACTGGTCGCCAATGATCCGTAGCCGGTCCGGATCGCGGTCGCAGATGGCGGTGATCGAGGCGCCCTCTATGTCGCGCCAGGCATGCATCTGGTTGACGGCAAAGAAGCCGCAGCCGATCAGCGCTCCACGCAGTTCCGCCATGTCAGCCGGCCTTTGCCATCTGCATCAGCGTGACACGGCTCTGCAGCCGGCGCTGTGCCTGGTCGACGACGACGGCGACGATGATGACGAGGCCCTTGATCACCATCTGCCAGAACGAGCTCACTCCCATCATCACCAGCCCGTCCGAAAGGATGCCGATGACGAAGGCGCCGACAATGGTACCGCCGATGGTACCGCGTCCGCCCGACATCGAGGTGCCGCCGAGCACTGCCGCGGCAATGGCGTTGAGCTCGAAGCTCTCTCCGGTCGCCGGATGCGAGGCCATCAGTTCGGACGAGATGATCAGCCCGACGATCGCCGCGCAGAAGCCGGAGAACATGTAGACGAACATCTTCACCATGTTGACGCGGACGCCTGAAATCCGCGCCGCCCGTTCATTGCCGCCGACGGCGAAGATGTGGCGGCCGAGCGGGGTGTATTTGGCGAGATAGGCCGCCCCTACCGCAACAACGACCAAGATCCATATCGAAACCGGCAAGCCGAGCAGCCGGCCGGCGCCGAGGTAGCCGAACCCTGTGGTGCCGAGCTCGGGCTTGCCGACGAGATTGGGGAAAGTACGGCCGTCCGACGACAGCAGCGCCAGGCCGCGTGCGACATAGAGCACGCCGAGCGTGGCAATGAAAGGCGCAACGTTAAGCCTGGTGATCAGCAAGCCGTTGACGGCGCCGATCAATATGCCGACGGCAAGCGTGATCAGCGCGATTTCGAAGACGTTGAAATAAATGGTGTAGCCGACCTGCAGGTCGATGCCGTTGAGCACGAGGTAGCCGGCCACCATGCCGCACAGGCCGACGATCGAGCCGACCGACAGGTCGATGCCGCCGGTGATGATGACGAAGGTCATGCCCATTGCGAGGAATGCGTTCAGCGCCACGTGCTTCGACATCAGGATAAGATTGGCGGCCGATAGGAAATTGGGGGCGGCTATCGAGAAGAATAACAGCACGGCGATCAGCGCGATGAACGTCCTCGCCTTCATCAGCGTCAGCAGGACCGAGCCGCCCGACATGGAGTTGACCGCCGCCTTGGCTGGGATGTCAGTCATGCGCGTGCTCTCCGTGCGGGACCGGTCCGTGGCCGAAGGCCGAGGCAGCGACGAGCGCGGCCTCCGTCGCCTCTGCGCGATCGAACATGCCGGTCAATTTTCCATTGCTCATCACCGCGATGCGGTCGGACAACGCCATCACTTCGTCGAGATCGGAGGTGGCAAACAGTATCCCCAGGCCGTCGCGCGACAGCTTGCGCATGGTGCGGAACACGTCGGCCTTGGCGCCGACGTCGATGCCGCGGCTGGGCTCGTCCATCAACAGCACCTTCGGGCCGGTGAGCAGCGCCTTGCCGATCACCACCTTCTGCTGGTTGCCGCCTGACAACGACGAGACTTCCTGCGCCGGATCGGCGACCTTGATCGCCAGTTCGCGCACCGTCCGGGCCACCGCCTGTCTTTCGGCGGCACCGCGAATGTGGAACAGGCGCACGAACCGCGACAGGCTGGCCAGCGTCAGATTGCTGGCGACGGAGAGGATCGACACCAGCCCTTCGCGCTGGCGGTCTTCGGGGATCAGCGCCAGGCCGCGCCGGATGCGCCGCGTCGTGTCGCGCTCGTGCACTTTTTTGCCGGCAATGAATATCGTGCCCGTCGAATGGCCGTGGCGGCCCATGATGCAGTCGAACAGCTCGCTGCGTCCGGCGCCCATCAGGCCATAGATGCCGAGAATTTCGCCGGCGCGCAGCGATAGCGAGACGTGATCGACCGCAAGCCCGCCGGTGACGCGCGGCAGGCAGATGTCCTCGGCGCGGAATATTTCCTCGCCCGGCACATGGCCGTCGGCCTTGGCGAAGTCCTTGGCGTCCGAGCCGATCATCTGCCGCACGATCCACTGGGTGTCGACGTCTTTCATCTCCGCCTGGCCGGTGATGCGGCCGTCGCGCAGCACCGTGATGGTGTCGCCGATGCGGATCAGCTCCTCGAGCCGGTGCGAGATGTAGACGATTGCCACGCCGCGTGCCTTGAGGTCGGCAATCACCTTGAACAGGATCTCGACTTCCGCCGCGCTGAGCGCCGAGGTCGGTTCATCCATGATCAGGATGCGCGCATCGAGCGAAACCGCCTTGGCGATCTCGACCAGCTGCTGCTGGCCGATGCGCAGATCCTCGACCAGCATGTCGGGCCGGATGCCGGCTTCCAGGCGTTCAAGGAACTCCGCCGCGCGGCGCTCCTGCTCCTTGCGGTCGATCTTGCGGAAGCGGTTGGTGATCTCGCGGGTGGCGAAAATATTTTCGGCGACAGTCAGATTGCCGAACAGATTCAGCTCCTGGAAAACCATGCCGATGCCGCGGCTCACGGCATCACCGGAAGACGAGAATGAAACCTCCTCGCCGTCCAGCAGAATGCGCCCGAGCGTCGGTTGCTCGACGCCGGCGATGATCTTCATCAGCGTCGATTTGCCGGCTCCGTTTTCGCCGACCAGCACGTTGACCGCGCCTTTGCGCACCTCGAAATTCGCCCGTTTGACCGCGACGGTGCCGGAATAGACTTTCGAGACGTCCTCCAGCTTCAGGATGACATCTTGATAGCCGCTCATGGCTTCGGCCCGATCTTTGCCTCCGCCGGCGTCACCAGCGGCAGGTCCTGGCCACTGCCCGGCGTATAGGCGCCAAGTACCTCGACGCTGCGGCCCTCGAGTGCCTCGCGCGGCAGCTTGGAAAGCACGGTCTTGTCGGCATAGGCGTTGAAAGCCTTGCCGAACTGGGCGAAGTCGATCTGGTTGGTGAAATCGTTGAACTGGATGAAGTCGAGGCTGTCGCGCAGCGCGGTTCCGCGCATGGCGGGTCCGATCTGCACCCGCGCGTCCGCCTTGCCGTCGCCGTCGGCATCGACGTCCATCGTCGCCGCGCGTGACTGTGTATTGGCTGCAACGACCTTGCCCTCGAGCCGAACCGCGAAGGTCCATGGCGAATTCGCCTGCTTCTTCGGGTTGCCGTATTTGGCGCCGGCAGCGGCGGGATCGGTCTTGGCCAAGGCATGAACCTCGGCAAACGGCCCGGCCTTCTGCTGCAGATAGGGTATGACTTTCGCCGCCCAGATGTCCTCGACCATCTTGTCGGGATTGAATGCGGAGCCAGTGCCGCCGTTTTCCGCCGACGGCGTCGGCAGGATCTTGCAGGCGGTCAGGCTGCCTATTGCTGCGAGGAACAACGCGACAAAGATCGGCCGGGTCAGCGTGTTGAACATGTCGGCTCGTTCGGCATGGCAGTCAGGAGCACCCAGAGAAATGGAAGAAAGGGCGAAATGGAAGCAAGGGACGAACCGGAGGCTCGTCCCTTGCTGCTTGATGTTACACCGGCTCAGTTGGTGAGCGCGAATGTCTCCAGCTTGGCGGCATTGTCGCCATTGACCAGGACGCAGTCCATCAGCTGCTTTTCCTCGGCCGGAGACTTCTTGTTCTTGATGAAGTCGTTGGCCTGCTCGACCGCCATCTGCGCCTGCGCGAAGGCCGGCTGCAGGACTGTCGCCTTGATGCCGCCGGAGGTGATCGAGTCGCGCACGTCGTTCGACCCGTCGAAGCCGACGACGATGACGTCCTTGCGGCCGGCAGCGGCAAGTGCCGCATAAGCGCCCATCGCCATTGTGTCGTTGCCGGAGATCACGCCCTTGATATCGGGATTGGCCTGGAGGATCGATTCCATCTTTGAATAGGCCTCGGTCTGGCTCCAATTGGCCGACTGCTGCGCCACCATCTTCAGGTCCGGATAGTCGTCGATGACGTCGTGGTAACCCTTGGAGCGGATGCCGGCATTGGTGTCGGATTCCTTGCCGACGAGCTCGACGAAATTACCCTTCTCGCCCATCAGCTTGACGAATTCCTGTGCGCCGAGCTGGGCGCCCTGGTAATTGTTGGAGACGATCTGCGCGACGGCAACGCCGGTAGCATTGATCTCGCGATCGATCAGGAAGGAAGGAACGCCCGCGTCCTTGGCCTTCTGCACCGCGGCGACGGTGGCGTCGGCGCCGGCATTATCGAGGATGATCGCCTTGGCGCCGCGGCCGATCGCCGTGTCGATCAATTCGGACTGCTTGTTGGCGTCGTCGTCATGGACGAGCACCAACGCCTCGTAACCGAGTTCCTTGGCCTTGGCCTCCGCGCCGACAGCTTCCGCCTTGAAGAACGGATTGTCATGCGAGGGCGTGATGATGGCGATCAAATCCGCCGCATAGGCGGGTGCGGCGGTGCCAAGCGCCAGCATGCCGGCAAAAGCCGCAAGCGTCATTCTGCGTGTCAGTTTCATGTATTCCTCCCGTTGAAAATCCGTGCCTTATCCCAAGGCTATATGCATTCGATTTCGTTAGCCGGCCGTAGGCGGCGGGTCGCGTCAGATTCACAAGCCCTTGGCCGGCATCACCTCGACGGATCGCTCCCCCCTATCCTCCACTCATCCAGCGCCTGATCCTGCTGCGAAGCTTGACGGTCCGATCCATCGAACAGCTAAGCCAACTGGTATAATGAGTCAATGACAATTTCAGGTGACATGTTCCGGAGAACGCGTCGCTGCCCTCAAGTGATGCGCTGAATGCTCGCGGCAATCTCCTCCGGCTCGAACACCCGCTTCCAGTCGTCGCGCATCAGCACCGGCTTGCCGAACTCTATCGCCTTGTTGCAGGCGTCGGAGAACACGCCTTTGGTCTCGCCGAAGATGACGGCGCCAAGCACGTTCATATGGCCAAGCAGGAAGTCGAGCGCCGCCTGCTTGTCGACCCCGCGCGCCACCACCTCGTCAACGGCCTCCTTCATGACGACGAGCAGCGAAGCGCATACCGTTTCCGAAAGGCCGGGCTCGAGCAGCGCCATCTGATCAACGGTGACGCGATGCGAGCGCATGACCGGCGCCCAGATGATCTTTGCGATCGCCTCACCCTTGGCGAAATCTTCCTCCGGTCCCTGCATCAAGGCGCTGACCATGTGCTGCTTGGCTTTGACGCCGCCGAAATAATCCTTCTTGGCCGCCATGTCGGTCTCGTCGTTGAAGATCGGCGGATGGCACGGGTGGGTGACGAAATAGGTCAGGTCCGGCCGCTTCGGCAAATGCCCGGCGAAAGGTGCCGCGGCGTCAAGCACGACGACCATCGTGCCTGATGCAAGCTTGCTCTCGATACTCGCCGCGACCTTGCCGATGTGCGTGTCCGGCACCGCCAGGATCACCACATCGGCGCCATCAAGCGCCTCATCGGCGCTGACGGCATCGATGCCGAGGCCCGACTTAAGCCGCTCGCGGCCGGCGTCGCTGACCTCGACATGGCGTATCGTATAGGGAGATCCGCGAAAATTGGTCGACAGACGGTAACCCATTTTGCCGCCCGCACCAAACAGCGCAATCGTTGTCATGTGTCCGTTACTCCTGAATTCCAACGACGGCCCTGCCGATCGTCATCCCATTGACTTGTATGCACATTGCCGCCGGTTGGCGGATCAGAGAACGCAGGGGAGCCGCCGCTCAAATGACGATGCCATGGACGATGTCTCGGGCGCCCGGATGTCCAGCAAAGCGCAGCTACGCGGAGCATGCTACCTCAGGTACACATTATACCAGCATACCAAATTGGCAAGCGGCCATGGCACGGCTCTGACCACTTGTTTGGCCGTCGTTTACCTCCTGTTCAACGGCAATGAGCGATCATCGCGCTGAACCGCCGATCGGCGGGATGATTCGCAGCCGACAAAGGCCCATGCTCGAAACGTCACTCTACAGCCCGGTCAAGGCCTTCCTGGAAGGCCTGGGATTTATGGTCAAGGGCGAGATCGGCGGCTGCGATCTGCTGGCGCTGAGTGCCGACTCTCCACCGATCGTCGTCATCTGCGAGCTGAAGCTGAAGTTCAACCTCGAACTCGTCCTCCAGGGCGTCGACCGTATGGCGGCGAGCGACGAGGTCTGGCTAGCGGCATGCATGTCGGCCCGCGGCAAGGGCCGTGAGAGCGATGTGAGATACCGCAATCTCTGCCGTCGGCTCGGCTTAGGCCTGCTTGGCGTGCGACCGAACGGCGAGGTTCAGGTGCTGCTCAGCCCGACGGCATTGGCTCCGCGTCGCGATCCCCGGCGCCGCTCGAAGCTAATTGACGAACATCAGCGTCGGCAGGGCGATCCTGTCGCCGGCGGCGGCTCGCGTGCGCCGATCATGACCGCCTATCGCCAGCAAGCGCTGGCATGCGCCGCAGCCCTCGCCGACGGCCCAAAGCGGCCGCGTGACTTGAAGCCCAACCTGCCGAACGCGCCTAAGATCCTGCTGCACAATGTGTATCGCTGGTTCGCGCGCACCGATCGTGGGATCTACGAACTGACCGCTCAGGGCCGTGAGGCGTTGCAGCGCTGGCCGCAGCCCGATCGCAGCCACACCGCTGCCTGAGACAGGCAACGCCGGATTTCGCGCCCTGCTTTCCGCGACAATCACGGCTTTCGGCAAGACATCACCTCGGTCACGGAACCATATTTCGACACGATGGTTTTGTCGTCACCGAGTGGATCGTCCGCTGAGCAAACGGAAGGAACGGCCATGCGCCTATCGACGACAATTGCCACACTTTCGGCACTGGCCCTTGCCTCGCCGGTCTATGCGCAATCCGTGGGACCAGAGCTTGCCCCTGTCCCGCCGACCCCGCAAACCCTGCCGGAGCAAGCCACGCCCGAAGGGACCACTCCCGACCAGACTACACCTGACCAAGCCTTCTCCGCCCAGAATTTCACCGCAGTGACAATCGTGGCGATGGAGGATCTGCCTCCTGACATCAAGGCACAGGCGGAGGCCGTCGTCACCCAGACCAGCGCCGAGGATTTGCGCATCCTGCAAAGTTCGATCGACGCATCGCCGCAGGCGGCATCGGCGCTGGCGGCGAACGGGCTTAATTCCACGCAGGTCGTGGCGGCCAATATCGACGGCGACGGCACGCTGACGCTGATCATCCAGACGACGACGTGAGCGGCTCAAAGCGGACAAGCCGGCTCCGGCACGGAAACGAAGGCCGCCCGATCGCGGAGGACTGTCATGGCCGAGGCTGCAGTTCGCAACTTCACCATCAATTTCGGGCCACAACATCCCTCCGCTCACGGTGTCCTGCGGCTGGTGCTCGAACTCGACGGCGAGATCGTGGAACGCGCCGATCCCCACATCGGCCTGCTGCATCGCGGCACCGAAAAGCTCATCGAGTACAAGAACTACCTGCAGGCCTTGCCCTATTTCGACCGGCTCGACTACGTCGCGCCGATGAACCAGGAGCATGCATTCTGTCTCGCCGCCGAGAAGCTCCTCGAAATATCGGTTCCGAAACGCGGACAGCTCATCCGCGTGCTTTTCTGCGAAATAGGCCGGCTGTTATCGCACCTCCTCAACGTCACCACGCAAGCCATGGACATCGGCGCGCTGACGCCGCCGCTCTGGGGTTTCGCCGAGCGCGAGAAGCTGATGGTCTTTTATGAGCGCGCGTCCGGCGCCCGCATGCACGCGAATTATTTCAGGGTCGGCGGCGTGCATCAGGATCTGCCGCCGGAACTCCTCGACGACATCTGGAAGTTCTGCGATCCGTTCCTCAAGGTCTGCGACAATCTCGAAGAGCTGTTGACCGAGAACCGCATTTTCAAGCAGCGCAATGTCGATGTCGGCGTGATCGGCCTCGACGATGCCTGGGCCTGGGGCTTTTCCGGCGTGATGGTGCGCGGATCGGGCGCGTCCTGGGACCTGCGCAAGGCGCAGCCATACGAATGCTATTCGGAGATGGATTTCGATATCCCAGTCGGCAAGCATGGCGACTGCTACGACCGCTATCTCGTCCGCATGGAGGAAATGCGCCAGTCGGTCCGGATCATGCGGCAATGTCTGGAAAAGTTGCGCTCACCAGAAGGTCAGGGGCCGGTCGCGATCCCGAACCGCAAGATCACGCCGCCGCCGCGTGCCACGATGAAGCGCTCGATGGAAGCGACGATCCACCACTTCAAACTTTATACCGAAGGCATTCGCGTGCCGAGCGGTGAAGTCTATGCCGCCGTCGAGGCGCCGAAGGGTGAATTCGGCGTCTACCTCGTGTCGGACGGCGGCAACGTTCCCTACCGATGCAAGATCCGCGCACCTTCCTTCGCCCACCTGCAAGCGATGGATTTCCTGTCCCGAGGCCATATGATCGCCGATGTTGCCGCGATCATCGGCTCGCTCGACATCGTGTTCGGAGAAATCGATCGCTAGTTTAGCCAGGTCGCAGGATCTTCCCCGATCGCAGGATCATTCGTCGTTAGTAGCCGCGCAGGCAGGCCTGGACGGCGCTCGACCGCCGGTCAGACGAAGGCCCTCACCTGCGGCGGGCCAGCTCAAATTCACACATCAAAGACGGACGCATGGCCGCGACAAGGCGCAGCCAAGCGTCGAGGAGTTTCACAATCTGCGCGGCCCGACGGGGCACGAGCCCTTCCAAGTTCGGAAGCGCTCTCCACGGCGCGGAAAGAACGCGTGTTCCGCCGTTCCTCGTACCGCCTCAATGCACGATCAAGCCCTTCATCCAGGCAACAAATCTGTTGCCGCGAACTATCCCGCGCACCCTGGCAGCGGCCCATCTCGCTTGCATCGTAGCGCCGACATGGCAATGGCAGACGATTTGGTGCAACTGCCGGTCGCTCAGTTCGAAGAAGCGCTTTGCCTCACCATAGGTATCATCGCTGAGGCCCATGGCACGCAGAACCGGATCCTCAAAGGCGACAGTGAGCGGCGTCCCAGCGCCACGCGATCTGTCACGCGCTTCCCTGTTCATATATTCGGTGCCTGGAAGCGCCCCAAGGCATCGCGTCGGATTTTGTTCGAGAAGTTCCGCCCAACGTTCAATCCGCTGGGTTCGAGTCATCGCCGGATACGCCGCGAAGGACTCAACTTCCGCGACGGCCTGCAGTTGGTCGAGTGTTTGATGTTTCATGGTCGGCTCCTGTCGACAGGTGAATTCGCCCACGCCTACATGAGCAATTATCGCGCCATGGAGCGCTGACAAGGCCGGACCGCCGCAACATGAGGCGTACGGATCACCTGCCCGGTGAAGCGGCGCTCGAATTCCGACGCGCCCCCGCCTGTGTTCGATGTCGACCCGTTAACCGAAGCCGTTTCCGGACAGGAACTTTTGCGGAAGCTTGCCGTTTGGCTTTGCGTCCGCTTCGGCGGCTGCAATATCAGTCTTGAAAGCAATTCCGTTGGACACGAAGCCTCAACGCGTCGAGCAAGACGTCGAGCCTGTAAATGAAACCCGGGAGCAACCGGCCCCGGTTCGAGAATCTCGTGAGCGATCGGCAGAGCCCCGGCAGGAAAAACCCGACGGGAATGCCTCGCAACGAAAGGCCGGTCTGCTCGGCTTTCCCAGGCGCCATCCCTATGCGGCCGCAGCCATCGCGCTTGCGCTGTTGCTCGTCGCGGCAGGCATCGCGATCTGGTGGCTGAACGCTCGCCAGTACGAATCGACCGACGACGCCTTCATAGATGCGCGCACAGTGATGATCGGTGCGCAAATAGCCGGCCGCATTACCGAGCTGGCGGTTACCGACAATCAGCATGTACAGGCGGGCGATGTCCTCCTGCGTATCGACGACAGCGACTATCAGGCAAACCTGAAGCAGGCCGACGCCGGCGTCGCCGCGGCCGAGGCCGAAATCGTCAATGTCGCCGCCCAGATCGAGGCTCAAAACGCAAAGGTAAACGCTGCCCAGAGGCAGGTTGCACAGGCCAAGGCAGCGCTGGATTTCGCCAAGGCCGAGGATCAACGCAATCGCGAACTCCTGGCCAGGGGCACAGCAACGCAGCAGCAGGCGCAGCAGGCGGCATCGACGTTGCGTCAGGACCAGGCCGCGCTGGACAGCGCCGAGGCCAATGTCGCCTCCGCAAAAAGCCAGGTTTCGGTCTTGCAGGCACAGGCCAGGAGCGCCGAGGCGCAGCTCGAGCAGGCAAAGGCCAGCCAGGAGCAAGCCCGCACGACGCTGTCGCGCACGACTATCACAGCACCCGCAGCCGGGCGCGCAACGAGCATTTCCGCCGCTAAGGGCACCTACGCCCAACCCGGCCAGGTATTGATGATGTTCGTTCCCGACGAGGTCTGGGTGAAGGCCAATTTCAAGGAGACGCAGCTCGATCTGATGCGGCAGGGACAGCCGGTCGACATCGACATCGACGCCTACCCGGACAAGTCCTTTCATGGCCGCGTCGACAGCATCCAGGCCGGCAGCGGCACCGCCTTCAGCCTCCTGCCGGCCGAAAATGCCACCGGCAATTACGTCAAGGTGGTGCAGCGCGTGCCGGTCAAGATCGTCTTCGACAAGCCGCCGGATGTGCTTCTCGGGCCAGGCCTGTCGGTGGTGCCGACGGTCAAGGTGCGATGAACGGCGAAACCGCCAGAAATCAGGGCGAAAGCCGATCCGCCGCCGGGACACACAATCCGTGGCTCATCGCCGTCGTCGTCTCCATCGCCACTTTCATGCTGGTGCTCGACACCTCGATCGCCAATGTCGCCCTGCGCAACATCGCCGGCAGCCTGGCGGCCGGAATGGACGAAAGCACCTGGGTCATTACCACCTATCTCGTTGCCAACTCGGTGATCATTCCGGTCAGCGGCTGGCTGGCAAGCGTCATCGGCCGCAAGCGCTACTACATGCTCTGCGTTGCGACCTTCACCGTCGCGTCGCTGCTGTGCGGACTGGCGCCCAACCTGGAACTGCTCATCCTGTTCAGGGTCCTTCAGGGCCTCGGCGGCGGCGGCATGGCGCCAAGCGAGCAATCGATCCTTGCCGACACCTTTCCGCCTGAAAAGCGCTCGCAGGCCTTCGCGCTTTACGGCATTGCCGTCATCGTCGCACCGACGGTCGGGCCGACGATCGGCGGCTGGCTGACCGACCATTTCTCCTGGCACTGGATCTTCTTCATCAACGTGCCGTTCGGCATCCTGTCGCTGGCCCTGGTGCAATGGCTGTTGGTCGAACCGGACGTACTCGAACGCGAACGCAAGGAACGGCTGAAGGGCGGCCTGAAGATCGACGGGATCGGGTTCGTCCTGGTGGCGACGGCCTTGGGGTGCCTGGAGATTTTTCTCGACCGGGGCCAGCGCTACGATTGGTTCGCCTCGGATTTCATCACCACTTTCGCAGTGATTTCCGCGATCGCGTTCCTGCTGCTTATCCCATGGGAGCTCAGTCGCAGCGATCCGGTCGTCGACATGCGTCTGTTGTTCACGCGCCAGTTCGGCACGGCCTTCCTGGTCATGATGGCGGTCGGTGCTATCCTGTTCAGCACCACCCAGATCGTGCCGCAGCTGCAGCAGACGACATTTGCCTACACCGCGACGCTCTCGGGCCTTTCGATGATGCCGGGCGGCATCGCCATGCTGATCTTGATGCCGGTGTCCGGATTTGTAGGCAGCATCGTGCAGCCCAAATACCTGATCATGATGGGCATGTCGGTGGTCGCAGTGGCCCTCTGGCATATGACCTCGCTCACCCCGGACGCCAGCTTCCGCTTCTTTGCCTTTGCCCGTGTTTTCCTGATGGTCGGGCTGCCGTTCCTGTTCATTCCCATCTCGACCGCGGCCTATGTCGGCCTGCCCCCGCAGAAGACCAACCAGGCATCGGCGCTGATCAACGTTGCACGCAATATCGGCGGCAGCATCGGCGTCTCGCTGTCCAACACCGTCATTGCGCAAAGCTCCCAGATCCATCAATCGAATCTGGTCGGCCACACCGTGCAGTCGTCGCCCGCCTATCAGCAGGCGCTTCGGCAGGCGACCGAGCATTTCGTCGCCCAGGGTTCGCCGATGGTCGAGGCGAAGCAGCAGGCGATCGGCTGGCTTGGCCAGTTGATCGCCCGCCAGGCCACGCTGCTCGCCTATGTCGATGTCTTCCGCTACTGCGCGGTGGCAACCGCCCTGCTCGTTCCGCTTGCTCTGCTGCTGCGATCAAGCAAGTCGGGCAGCAGACAGGCGAATCCGGAGATGGGCTGACCAGAAGGCGGGAACCAGCTGACCCATTGCGTTGTTCTGCGCCAAGAGGAGATGATCACGATGGCCACTATTCCCACACCCGAGCCAATGCCGACCCCGGTGCCGCCGCCTCCCATCCCCGATCCCAAGCCCGTGCGTGAGCCGGACCCCGACAGGCTCCCCGACGAGGACCCCATTCCCAATCCGGATGAAAACGATATTCCGCCGAAGCGGGCGTTCAACATCTAGCCTATTAGATTTCGAGCACAGCGTAGGGGCGGCCGGTCGGCTTGGCGACATGCATGGCAACGTTATAGACCGACGCCCCGCCCGGGGTGCGGCCCTCGTAGGCGCCGCGATGCGCATGGCCATGCACCACCGCGCTGACCTGGAACCGGTCTATTGTCTCGGCCAGGCGTGACGAACCGAGAAACGGGAAGATCTCCAGCGGCTCGCCTTCGACCGTCTCGACGACAGGCGCGTAGTGCAGAACGACAAGCGTGCGTTTGGCGCGGACCTGCCGCATTGCGTTTTCAAGCCGCATCGCTTCGTTCACGCTTTCCGCCACCATCGACTTGATGGCCGGTTCGCCGAAGGAGCCGAGCATGCGCGATCCAAAACCGCCAACGAAACCCTTGACCCCGACGAACCCGACCTCGTGAATCTCCGTCGCCTCGCCGTCGAGCAGGTGAACGCCCGCCTGGCGCAGAATGTCGGTGACCTGCTCGACGGCGCCTGACTCATAGTCGTGGTTGCCAAGTACGGCGACGACCGGGATCGTGCAGGCACGCAGTTCCTCGGCAAGGATTTCGGCCTCCCGAGGCTTGCCGAGGTTGGTAAGGTCGCCCGTCAGCACGAGAACCTGGGCTGCACGCGACATCTCGCCGAAAAGATCGCGGTACGAGGCCTGGTCCTCCTTGCCGACATGCAGATCGCCAATGGCGGCGACTTTGAGTGCGCTGCCGTTTTCCGCCTTCGGCGAAGCAGTTTCGAGCTCGTTAGCCATTGCTATGTTCTCCTTCACCGCCGACGTCGGCAAAACCCCAGTCGTTGACGTCGATCTCATAGTCAGTTCGTGAAAGCATGCGCCCACGGCAGATTTTCATCCGGGAAGGTGGCAATTCGCGCTGCTTGGCCAGCCGGTCAAGCAGCTCGTCGAGCAGCCAGGCGGGCACGCGGCCCCGCTCCGTCGGATAGATCCATCGGAAGTTCAAGAGATGCATCAGCAGAACTTCCCAATGAACTTCCATGTAGGAAAGCAGCCTTTGCCAGTCGATCTGGTCGTGGGCCTTGAGGATGGTGTGCGCGATGTCGGCCCCATCGTGGCGACCGCGGTCCTGGATGAAACTTTTGGACCAGATAAGCTCGGTGGGCCCGATGATCCGCACCTGGCTGCCCAGCAATTCGCCCTGACGGGCGTGCTCCAGCCACTGGTCGTCGACAGGCATTGTGCCGTTCATCGAGGCGAAAATGACGTCGAAAAAATGCGTGCCCTTGAACACTTTACCGAGCCACCGGTCGTCCTCGACCACGACGGCGTAGCCGATCTGCTTGAAATGGGCGAGGATGCGCGGGCAGTCGCCGGCCTTGCAGAAAATGTCGAGATCCTTGGTCTGGCGGATGATCCCGGTATAGGCGCTTACGGCATAGGTGCCGGCGACGAGAAAGGGGATGCCGGTCGCGACAAGTTCGCGGATCGCTTCGATATAAAAGACCTCCGCTTCGGCATTGCGAAGCGTCGGGGCGGCTTTTGGATCGACCGACGGAACGGATGCCGGGATCGCGCTTTCCGGTGGGGGATTAATGATCATAGCAATGGCTCCTGGCCCGGCAGACCAGCAGCCGCCTGTATCTAATAGCCAAGCATGCCCGATGGTTCCCGCCGTTACGCGGCACTGCCGCTCTCGCCTGCTGCATCAGGCGGATACGCCGCCGTGGCAGGCCTTAGAAGCGGTCATGGTTGTCGGCTGCGGCGCGGCCCTAAAAGGATATGTGAGCGGTCATTTTGGCGTCAAGATCGCAGCGCGGTCAGCCTCAAGCGCGTCGAGGCGGAGTAGGCCCGCTATCATCCTCGGGTCCGGAGAGGATTGGCTTCAACATGGTTCCCGAGCTATCGGAGGCGCTGCGCACCCGGCGCAACAGCCACTTGAGCGCCCGCGGCCAGACCGACTCTGTTTGCCGGAAAGCTGCAGGCGGCGTGGCGAAAAGGCCATTCTCCATTTTGTAGTCCCTCACTGTCTCAGTCCAATCAGCGTTCTTCAACGAGCAAAGCTTGTGTTGGTTCCGCGTCGCCATCGGCGGGAGCACGGGCTGGACAGGCGAAGTCATCGTTGGTGGGTTCGAGCGGGCTAGCCCTCTGCAGCGAAATCAGGGGCCTCGGCGATCAAGTCGCGGAATTCAGCCCACTAGCCGGCGGGATTCAGCTCGTATCCTAATGCGCCGGCTCTGGACACGACCCGCGAAGGCTGAAATTGTGATCGGCATTTTCCAGTTGCAAATTTGGTTGGGCTCGGCGGGGATGGCGCTGGTTTCTGAAGACATTGCCAGCCATCCGGCACTGCGTCGTCATGTCCAGGCTCAGTCGCGGACGCTTCTCCAGACCTATGAAGCGAACCCGCGGCTGGCTTCCGTATTCGCCACGCAACAGCGTTGGCTGATGGCCCATATCGGCCTTGGCTTGTATTTCAATCGAGAGCCGGACGATCATCGCAAGGGACTTACGTCCGCACGGTTCATGGACGACATCTGCCGGCATTCGGTGGCCAGCCGCAACACCGCCGATGCCTTCCTGAAGGAGATGCTGCATTACGGTTTCATCCGGCATCTGCCGATTAAATATGGGCGCATCCGCCCGTTTCAGCCGACCGCGGGCACTCTGGAGACGGTTGCCGGCTGGGTCATGGCTCATCTGAAAACGCTGGACAGCCTGGATGGTGGATCTCGACTGGCTGCATTCGTCGCACAACCGGACATACTCGCCAAACTGCAGCCACTGGTGGCCGACGGACTGCTTTCGTCGCATGCGGTGCGCGAGCCAAGACAGACTTTTTCCTTGTTCACCTGGCTCGACAATGGCGGCATCGTCATGGATTGGCTGATGTCCGGCGTCGACCCCGAGCATGCCGACCTGGACCGAATCCCGACCGGTGTCGTCTCAATCGGGGATTTCGCGAACTGGCTCAAGCTTTCCCGCACTCACCTGTCACGCAAATTGCGCGATGCCGAGGAACTCGGCAGCATCGGCTGGCTGGGCCAGCGCGGTCACTCGGTCATGTGGGTGTCGAGCGAGTTCTATCAGGAATACATGACCGCCCAGGCGGTCAAGCTCGCCATCATCGATGCAGCCTTCGACAATTGTGTTGTAACTTCCGAAACCAGCTGAACCGCGAGCCGACCGCCGTCGTGGCAGCCTTGGCGCCGCCGCGACGGAGGTCTGGCTTTTCAAGCGATGTCGAACGACACGCCCTGCGCAAGCGGCAGCGCCTTGGAATAATTCACCGTATTGGTGGCGCGCCGCATATAGGCCTTCCAGGCATCGGACCCCGACTCGCGGCCGCCGCCGGTCTCCTTCTCGCCACCGAAGGCACCGCCGATCTCGGCCCCTGACGTGCCTATATTGACGTTGGCGATGCCGCAGTCCGATCCGTCGACGCCAATGAAGCGCTCGGATTCCTGCAGGTCGCGGGTGAAGATCGACGACGACAGCCCCGCTCCCACCGCATTGTGCTCGTCGAGCACGGCATCGAAATCGGAATATTTCAACACATAGAGAATCGGCGCGAAGGTCTCCTCCGTCACCGGCGAAACCTGCCGCGGCATTTCGACCAGCGCCGGACGCACATAGTAGGCCTCGGGGTGACCGTTCTCGACCCGCATTCCGCCGGTTATCTTACCGCCATGCGAAGCCGCCTCCTCCAGCGCCTTCTGCATATTCTCGTAGGCAGCCTTGTCGATCAGCGGGCCAACCAGAGCGCTTGTCTCCAGCGGATTGCCGACCGAGACGCTCTCATAAGCCTTCTTCAGGCGCGGAACGAGCTGGTCATAGACGCTCTCATGCACGAACAGGCGCCTGAGCGTCGTGCAGCGCTGGCCGGCCGTGCCCATGGCGCCGAAGGCGATAGCGCGGAGCGCCATGTCGAGATCGGCCGTCGGGCAGACGATGCCGGCATTGTTGCCGCCGAGCTCCAGCACCGCACGGGCAAAGCGCTTCGCCAGCCGTGGGCCGACATCCCTGCCCATGCGTGTCGAGCCGGTGGCCGAGACCAGCGGCACCCTGGGATGATCGACCAGGATCTCGCCGACGGCGCGATCGCCGATCAGCACCGGCGCCAGGCCCTGCGGCGCGTCCGTGCCAAAACGCTTTACCGCGCGTGCAAAAATCGCTTCGCAGGCGAGCGCCGTCAGCGGCGTCTTCTCGGACGGTTTCCACACCACCGCGTCGCCGCAGACCAGCGCAAGTGCCGCGTTCCACGACCATACCGCCACCGGAAAGTTGAAGGCCGAAATGACGCCGACGACGCCGAGCGGATGCCAGGTTTCCATCATGCGATGGCCGGGACGCTCGGTGGCGATGGTCAGGCCGTACAATTGCCGGGAAAGACCGACGGCGAAATCGCAGATGTCGATCATCTCCTGCACTTCGCCAAGACCCTCTGACGGGATCTTGCCGACCTCGATCGATACCAACCGGCCAAGCTCGGTCTTGTGAATGCGCAATTCCTCGCCGAGCAGCCGCACCAGCTCGCCACGCTTGGGAGCTGGCACCTGCCGCCACGCCAGGAAAGCCTTGTGGGCCTTGTCGATGGTGGTTGCCGCATCGGCCGGCGAGATGGTCTTCAGCGCGGCGATCTGCTCGCCGGTCACCGGGCTGCGCACGATGAGGTCGCCGCCCGTAAGCGCGCCCTCGGCAACGCCCAGTTTCGCCAGAAGCCCGGCCGTTTCCTTCGCAATCGTCATTTCGTTTCGTCCCTTTCAGATCCCGTCGCTCATATGGCGTCGGTCCAAGCTTTTCGCCATACCGGTTCCCTGCCGGTCGGCATACCAGGCGCTGTCATGGCGTGGCATTACGCGTTTCAGGGAGAAATCGCCACCCCGGCATGGTCCAAGCCGGCGTCCGACTGTTGAACCAGCCAGATAGAGCGAATCAGTGTGCCGTCTTGGCGGTTTCCCGCACGGCGCTTTCTTTCATCAGCCGGTCGATGTGCATGCGGATATGCGCTGCTTCGGCGGCCGTGTTGGCAAGCGCGATGGCGCGGTCGAAAGCGACGCGCGCCTCCTCGCCGCGGCCAAGCTGCATCAGCAGTCCGCCCTTGAGGCCGAAGAAATGGAAATAGCCGGAAAGCCTTCCCTCCAGCGGCTCGATCATGGCGAGTGCGGCTTCCGGTCCACGCACCTTGGAGACCGCGACGGCGCGGTTGAGCGTCACCACCGGCGACGGCTGCATCTGCTCGAGCAGGCCGTACAGCAGGTCGATCTCGTTCCAGTCCGTATCCTCGGGCTTTTCCGCCCTTGCATGCAGTGCGGCGATCGCCGCTTGCACCTGGTAGGGACCGGGCTTGCGATGGCGCAACGCCTTATCGACCAGCGCCAGGCCTTCATCGATCATCTTGCGGCTCCACAGGCTACGGTCCTGGTCTTCGAGCAGCACGATCTCGCCGTTCTCATCGAAGCGAGCAGGCGCACGTGCATGCTGCAGCAGCACCAGCGCCGTCAGCCCCATGATCTCCGGCTCGGTCTGGAACAGCCTGAGCAGCAGCCGGGCCAGCCGGATCGCCTCTTCGCAAAGCGGCGCACGCGCCGAAGCCTCGCCGCTGTTGCTGGAATAGCCTTCGTTGAAGATCAAGTAGACCATGGCGGCGACGGCGGCGAGCCGTTCGGAGCGCTCGACCGCTCCCGGCGTCTCGAACGGCACCCCGGCATCGGCGATACGCGCCTTGGCGCGCGTGATACGCTGCTCCATTGCGCTTTCACCGACGAGGAAGGCGCGGGCGATCTGCTTGACCGTCAGGCCGGAGACGATGCGCAACGCCACCGCGATCTGCTGTGTGGCCGGCAGGTCGGGATGGCAGCAGATAAACAGCAGCCGCAAAATATCGTCGCGGTAATGCGCCCCGTCCAGCCGCTCGGCGACGTCGCTCTCGGCATCCTCCAGATCGGAGATCTGGTCCTCCTCCGGCAGCGGCGCCTGCTTGGCGCGCTTGCGCACCGCATCGATGCCGCTGTTGCGGCCGACGAAGATCAGCCAGGCTGCCGGATCGCGCGGAGGACCGTTTTTCGGCCAGTTGTTCAGTGCCCTCAGGCAGGCGTCCTGGAATGCTTCCTCGGCCGCGTCGAGGTCGCGGAAGTAGCGCAGCAATGCCCCCATCACCTGCGGGCGAGCGGTGCTGATTGCTGTGCTGATCCAGGCGAGTTCGGTCATGCGGAAACCTTGGCGGGATTGAAGAGCGAGACCGGCCGGATTTCATAGGAGCCGCCGCTCGGGTTGACCTCGGAAAGCTCGCGCGCGAAGTCGACGGCCTCATCGAGGTCGGCGCATTCGAGCGTGTAGAAGCCGAGGAACTGTTCCTTGGTTTCGGCAAACGGGCCGTCGATGACGATCGATTCGCCCTTGACCTTCCTCAGCGTCGTCGCCGCGGTCGTCGGCAAGAGCCGCGCCACCGGGCCAAGCCGGCCCGCCTGGGCATATTTTTCCTGCACACCGATAAGCTTTTCCATGACCGCGTCGTCCTGCTCCTTGCTCCAGGAGCAGACGACGTCTTCAGAGGCATAGCAGAGGATCGCGTAGAGCATGGGTCGTCCTTTTCTCTGTCAAAGGACGAAACACTAGGACCGATGCCGACATGGCGTCGACAAAAAAATACGCTCCGTCCGGCGTCATTCCCTCGCCTTCAGCCATCTCAAGACCAAGGCCTCCTCGTCGTCGAGCCCAGCGATCGAGCGCTTGCCTTTGTTGGCATCCGCCATTTCGTCCAGCAGCCGTCCTTCGGACCAGGCGCGGAACACTTCCGGATGGATGTAGCATTGGCGACAAACCGCGCGCGTATTGCCGAGCCGCTCGGCAACCTTGTCGATGACATTGTTCATCACCCGCTTTTGCTGCGCCTGGCTTTCCGGACGCTCGGTTTGCGCAAACAGCGACGCCGCATGGATGGTGCCACCCCAGGTTCTGAAGTGCTTGGAGCTGAACTCCGCTCCGGCGTTCTCCCTGATATAGCGGTTGACGTCGTCTGAGCGCACCGGATGCCTGTTTCCGTCCTCGTCGAGATACTGGAACAGTTTTTGGCCCGGCAGGTCCTGCGCTCCGCGCACGACCTTGGCAATCCGGCGATCGACAAGCTTCAATCTCCATTCCTTGCCGGATTTACCGATGAAGGCAAAACGCAGGCTCGAGCCCTTGATGTCGACATGGCGGTCACGCAGCGTGGTCAGCCCAAAACTCCTGTTGTAGCGGGCATAGGCGGCATTGCCGACACGGATCATCGTGTTGTCGAGCAGCCAGACGATAGCCGCAACGACGCGTTCCAGCGGCAGGCCGTGACGGCGCAAATCGACGTCGATCTGCCGCCGCAGTTCGGGCAGGCTTTCGGCGAAGGCGATCAGGCTCGAATATTTGACGCCGTCACGCTCCTCCGCCCAGTGCGGGTGATAGCGGTATTGTTTGCGGCCGCGCTGGTCCCGACCGGTCGCCTGGATGTGACCGTCGGCATCCGGCGAGATCCACACATCCGTCCAGGCCGGTGGAATGGCGAGCGCCTTGATGCGTGCCAGCGCCTCCCCGTCGACAATCCGCCCGTCGGGTCCTTTGTACGAGAACCCCTTGCCCGAACGCAGCCGGCGAATACCGGGTTCAGTGTCGGTGACATAGTTGAGCGAGGCCCGAACGGCCGAGGCTTGCGCGCCGTTCTCCAGCCCTCCGTTCTGCGGCACCCCGTTTTTTGGTGCAGCTTTCCTCACAGCCGATCGGCCAGACGACGATCCGGATTTGTCCAGCATGTCCTCTCCACGGAATTTCCGTAGATAAGCCGCTTGCCGGCTGCGGGTTCCAACGCCTCTTGATCTCTTGGTTCCAGAACAGCCTATCGACGTCGCCGTGCAACGAAGACGTGCGTCGTCACGCCTTTTCGAGCACGACCGGAATGACGTCGACCGCCTGCTCGCCGGCCTGTCCACCAGTGGTTTTCAGCACGCCGACGATCGGCGCCACATCGGAGTAGTCGCGGCCGTAGCCGACCGTGATATGGTCGTTGCTTGCCCGCATGCCATTGGTCGGATCGAATTCCTGCCAGCCGGCATCGCGCCCGCACCACACCTTGACCCAGGCGTGCATGGCGTCGGCGCCTTCGAGCCGCGGCTTCCCGCGCGGCGGGATGGTGCGCAGGAACCCGCTGACATAGCCCGCGGGAATACCGAGGCCGCGCAGGCCGGCGATCATGATGTGGGAAAAATCCTGGCAGACGCCGCGCTTCAGGCCAAAGGCGTCGCTGGCCCGCGTCTGCACGGTGGTCGCCTCGCCGTCATAGGTGAAATCGCGGTGAATGCGGTTGCACAGAGCCATGGCCGTGCCGACTGTCGAACTGCCGGCACTGCCTTTCGCATAGGCAGTGATTGCCGCGTCGATGCCGGCATGATCGCTGGCGGCCAGAAAGTGATGCGGCGAAGCCGGCGCCAGCGAGTGCACTGCGCCGAGTTCTTCCCTCAGCCGGCGTATGTCCGGCGATACGTCGAGCCCGGGTTCGGGCCGCGACACTGAAATACGCGCGCTCATCCTGATGTCGAGCGCATCATGCGCGTCACGAAAGGCGATCGAGGTGACACTGTTGCCGAAAAAGTCGGAAAAGTCGGAACGTTCGCTGGGCGCCGGCACAAAAGACAGTGAAGCGGCGATGACGCGCTGCACGCCAGGGATGGTCGGCGGCAGCACGCGCACCTGATGGCGGCCGCCGCCGGCCGCCGCATCATAGTCGTAACGCAGGTGAAGCCTGATGTCGTAGAGCATGCTGTCTCTACCCGAAATAGGCTTTGGCGAGGCTGTTGTAGAGCCCGCCGATTTCATTGGCGAGATCGCCGAGGGCCTTGGCCGTCATGTCCGAGGGCTCCTTGATGGCGATCGACGTGTTGAGCTGCAGGATTTCCTTGGCCGCCGGCGACATATGGCCTTCAGCGCCGACAGCGGGCAGCAGCGCGATTTCGGCCTTCAGCCGTTCGAGCTGGAAAAGGATTGAGCGCGGGTTGAGCGGATCGAGCGCCAAAAGGTCGACCACCGTGCGCCGTCCCGCCTGCACCGGATATTGCCGACGGTGGGTCATGACGCTGTCGCCGATCTCCAGCATCATGTCGAGCGCACCTTCCGGCGCCTGGGCTCTGGTCAGCCGGGCGAGCGTGCGGGCTATCTGGATGCCGCGTTCGAGCCTGCGGCCGATTTCCAGGAAACGCCAGCCGGCAAAGCGGTACATGTTCTCGTGCAGCAGGCCGGAAAACCCGGCCAGCTTGCGCAGGATGACCGTCATTGCCCTTGTCGCGTCGTCGCCCGGCGCCACTGTCGCGGCAAATTGATGGATGGTCTTCGACAGATCCTTCAATGCCAGCCAGCCATCGGGCGAGAAGCGGTCACGGATCTGCCCGGCGCTGTAAACGGCGCTGTCCAGCGTGCCGATGAGCCCCAATGGGATTGCCGTCTCGACGTCGATGCCGAACGGCGCGAGATAGTCGCTGATATCGGCGAGCAGCGGCATCTCGGGATCGGATGTCTCGGCCAGCCGCACATGGTAGGCGCGCAGGATGCGCACCGTGTCTTCCGACCGCTCGATATAGCGGCCGAGCCATGTCAGGTTCTCAGCCGCGCGGCTGGGCAGGCTGCCGGGCAAGGTTCGGGTGAAGCTGTCGTGCTCCTGCGGCAGCAGCGTCTCGCGCTCGACCGGCCTGTCGCTGACCACCCAGACATCCGCCGCCTGGCCGCCGCGCTGCATGGCGATGGCGGTCGGGTCGAGCGAGAAGCCGACACGGGCAAAGCCGCCCGGCATCACCGTCCAGCCTTCCGGCGTCCGCGCCAGATAGACGCGCAGGCTTGCCGGCCGCGGCTCCAGCCAGCCGCCGACATAGACAGGCGTGGTCGACAGCGTCACCGCTTCCTGGCCGACGAAGTCGCCGCCGTCCCGTTCGATCCTGGCGACGAGTTCGGCCCGTTCCTCGACCGACAGCGCTGACCCGAGCTTGGTCGAGCCGTCGTCCTCGAAGGCAAGCCGCGTCGACAGCGCCGGGCCGATCACCATGCTATCGATATTGGCGAGCACATGCTCACGCTCCGTCTCCTGCCCGCACCACCATGTCGCGACCGTCGGCAGCAGCAGTTCCTCATTGCGCAGGGCGCGCGAAATCTTCGGCAGGAAGGCGAGCAGCGCGCGCGTCTCCATCAGGCCGGAGCCCAATGCATTGACGGCCGAAACCGCCCCCTGCCGGACCGCTTCGACCAGCCCCGGCGTGCCGATCTGCGAGTCCGGCCGCAATTCAAGCGGATCGGCGAAGGCGGCGTCGAGCCGCCGCCACAAGACGCTCACCGGCATCAGCCCCGAAACCGTGCGCACCATCAGCCTGCCGCCCGAGACGGTCAGGTCCTCGCCCTCGAGCAGCATGATGCCGAGATAGCGGGCGATATAGGCATGTTCGTAATAGGTTTCGTTCAGCGGTCCCGGCGTTAGGATGGCGACACGGCCGCCGGCTTGCTTGGCCATGCCGATCAGCGCGTCGCGGAAGCGACGGAAGAAGCCGGCCAGGCGGTGCACATGCATCTCGCCGTAGATGTCGGACAGCGCCCTCGTGGTGGCGACGCGGTTTTCCAGCGCAAAGCCGGCGCCCGACGGCGCCTGTGTGCGGTCGCCAAGCACCCACCAGCGGCCGTCCGGGCCACGACCGAGCTCGAAGGCGCAGAAATGCAGGAAATGGCCGCTGGCCGGCCTGGTGCCGACGACCGGCCGCAAATATTCCGGGCTGGCCGCGATCAATCCGGCCGGCAGAATGCCTTTCTCGACCAGCCGGTTCGGACCGTAAATGTCGGCGATGGTCTCCTCGAACAGATCGGCGCGCTGGACCAGGCCGGCGCTGATGTCAGCCCATTCCTGCTCCTCGATCAGCAACGGCACATGCGCCAGCGGCCATTCCCGCTCGTTGGCGCCGGCCTTGTCATAGACGCGGTAATAGACGCCGGCATCGCGCAGGTACTGGTCGGCGCGGGCGAAGCGCTGGGCAAGCTTTTCCGGCCCCAGGTCCTCCAGCGCCTCGATGAAGTGCCGCCACGCCGGCCGCGGATTGCCTGACGCATCGACCATCTCGTCGACGACGCCGTCGATCGGCTGATAGTGCTCCAGCAGACTGTGGGCCTGCGGCTTCCTGCGCAGCCTTTTGTGATTCCCCTTCGCCATGGCTGATCAGAGTCTTTGCGGCCGCCGAAGGTCAAGGGTCATCGGGAAATCTTCAGAGGCTTCTTCGTTGCGCAGCACATAGCTGGACGGCGTATGGCCACGCGGCTCGAAGCGGGCGAGCCGCCGCGCCTCCGCTTCGTTGCCATTGACCGGGAACGTGTCGTAGCTGCGCCCACCGGGATGTGCCACATGATAGACGCAGCCGCCGACCGCGCGGCCCGACCAGCGGTCATAGATGTCGAAGACCAGCGGGGTGTTGACCGGCAGCGCCGGATGCAGGCCCGACGCCGGCTGCCAGGCCTTGAAGCGCACGCCGGCCACCGCGATCTCGCGGTTGTCGGTCACCTTCATCGGCACGACGCGGCCGTTGCAGACGACGGCGTGACGCTCCGGGTTGAGCCCCTCGGTCTTCACCTGCAGCCTTTCGACGGAGGAATCGACAAAGCGCACGGTGCCGCCGATCGCGCCTTGCTCGCCCATCACTTGCCACGGCTCGAGCGCCTGCCTGAGCTCCAGCTTGACGCCGGCATGCTGGACCTCGCCGCAGAACGGGAAGCGGAATTCGAGCTGGGCGTCGAACCATTCCGGACGGAACGCAAAGCCGTTCAGCTTGAGGTCGTCCAGCACGTCGAGAAAATCCGCCCAGACATAATGCGGCAGCATGAAACGGTCGTGCAGCGAGGTGCCCCAGCGCACGAAGCGGCCGTCGAGCGGGTTCTTCCAGGCCCGGGCGATGATGGCGCGCACCAGCAATTGCTGCGCCAGGCTCATGCGCGCGTTGGGCGGCATCTCGAAGCCGCGGAATTCGACCAGCCCGAGCCGGCCGGTCGGCCCGTCCGGCGAAAACAATTTGTCGATGCAGATTTCCGAGCGATGCGTATTGCCCGTCACGTCGGTCAGAAGGTTGCGGAACAGCCGGTCGACCAGCCACGGCAGGGGTGCCGCGCCCTTGTCCGGATGTGGCACCTGCGCCATCGCGATTTCGAGTTCGTAGAGCGAATCGTGGCGCGCCTCGTCGAAGCGCGGCGCCTGGCTGGTCGGGCCGATGAACAGGCCGGAGAAAAGGTAGGACAGCGACGGATGTCGCTGCCATTGCAGCACCAGGCTCTTCAACAGGTCGGGGCGGCGCAGGAACGGACTGTCATTGGGCGTGGCGCCGCCGACGACGACGTGGTTGCCGCCGCCGGTGCCGGTGTGGCGGCCGTCGATCATGAACTTGTCGGCGCCAAGCCGCGTCTGCCGCGCCTCTTCGTAGATCGCCGTGGTCGTCGCCACGCAATCCTGCCAATTCGCGGCGGGGTGGATATTGACCTCGATGACGCCGGGATCGGGTGCCACACGGATGACATTGAGGCGCGGATCGTGCGGCGGGCCGTAGCCCTCTATATGCACCGGCAGGCCGATCGCCCTTGCCGCGTTCTCAGCCGCCGCCACCAGTTCGAGATAGTCCTCCAGCGCCTCGACCGGCGGCATGAACACACAAAGCCGTCCGTCGCGCGGCTCGACCGAAAGCGCCGTGCGCACGGCGCCGCCGCTCTCGGTGATCTCCTGTTCGACGCGGTCCTGCTGGCCGGTAACGGCCGTAAAGGATACCGCCTGCTGGCGTCGCGCCATCTCGTCGGCGCCCTCCAGTTCGGCCGCAGCGGGCGACGAAGCAGAACCGGGCAAGATCGCCTCGCGCGCCGGCAGTGGTCCGCGCGGCAGCGACGGATCGACCGGGACTATGTAGGGGAACTGCGCCGGCGGCACATAGGGCAGCGTGCCGAGCGGCAGGCGGTAGCCGACCGGCGAATCGCCGGGCACCAGGAACAGCCTGCCGCGCCGCGTCTTCCATTTCTCCGAGCGCCAGCGCGGTCCGGAAGCCTGGCTGTTCCAGCGCTGGACGGGCAGCACATAGCCCGACGGCTTGGTCAGCCCGCGTTCGAACACCCGCGCCATGCGGCTGCGCTCCTCCGGATCCTCCAGCTTCGAATTGGAAGGATCGACATTGTCAGGCAGCTTGCCTTCCTTGAGCAGCCACTCGGCCGGATCCTCATAGGCTTCGCTGACCATCGTCTTGTCGATGCCGAGTTCGTCGGCGATCGCCGTCAGCAGGCCTTCGGCCTGCTTCGGTCCGACATCCGCCTCGCTCTTTTCATGCGCGATCAGCGACGGGTCGCTCCACACCGGCTCGCCGTCGGTGCGCCAGTAGAGCGAGAAGGTCCAGCGCGGCAGGCTTTCGCCGGGGTACCATTTGCCTTGCCCGTAATGCAGGAAGCCGCCCGGCGCGAAGCGTTCGCGCAGCCGGCGGATCAGCGCATCAGCCTTTTCGCGTTTGGTCGGCCCGACGGCGGCGGTGTTCCACTCTGCAGCCTCGAAATCGTCGATCGAGACGAAGGTCGGCTCGCCGCCCATGGTCAGCCGCACGTCGCCGGCCTGGAGCGCAGCATCGACCTGGACCCCCAGCGCGTCCAGCGCCTGCCAGCTCTCGTCGGAGAACGGCTTGGTAATGCGCGGATGCTCGGCGATGCGGTCGACCCGCATGTCGAAGCCGAATTCGACATTGGCGAAGCTCGCCATGCCGGAGATCGGCGCGGCATTGCGGAAATGCGGCGTTGCCGCGAGCGGCACATGGCTTTCGCCGGTGAGCAGGCCGGAGGTCGGGTCGAAGCCGATCCAGCCGGCCCCCGGCAGATACACCTCGCACCAGGCATGGAGGTCGGTGAAATCGGTCGCCGTGCCGGGCGGCCCGTCGAGCGCAACGAGGTCGGGTTTGAGCTGGATCAGGTAGCCGGAGACGAAACGCGCGGCGATGCCGAGGTTCCTCAGTATCTGCACCAGGAGCCAGCTGGAATCGCGGCACGATCCCTTGCCGGCGGCCAGCGTTTCCTCGGGCGAGAAGACGCCGGTTTCCATGCGCACGATATAGGCGATCTCGCGCTGCAGCCGCGCATTGAGGTCGACGACAAAATTGACGGTGTTGGTCGGGTGGCGCGCGAGGGTTTTCAGGAATGCCTCCAACAGCGGCCCCGCCGGTTCCGGCGTTCGGTAGATGGTCAGATCGTCCCGGATCTCTTCGGGGTATTCGAACGGAAACGTCTCGGCCGATGGCTCGACGAAGAAATCGAACGGATTGTAGACCGTCATGTCGGCAACGAGATCGACCTCGATCTTCAGTTCCATCACCGGTTCAGGGAAGACGAAGCGGGCCAGGAAATTGCCGTAGGGGTCCTGCTGCAAATTGACGAAGTGGTTTGCCGGCCCGACCTTCAGCGAATGGCTGAGCACTTTGGTGCGGGAATGCGGCGCAGGCTGCAACCTTATGACTTGCGGGCCCAAGACGACCGGCCGGTCGTATTTGTAGTGGGTCAGGTGATAGACGGCTGCCAGAATTGCCATGGTGCCCCTGAAGTCGGCGTTTCAAAAGGAGTTCGCTGAACCCTGACACGAATGCTGACCATTCTCCAAGCAGAGATGTTGCGCTGCACCTAAATTAAGCAGCTTTCACAGCTTCACGAAACGGAGCGCCGAGCCTGGAAGTCCGTGGCGTGGCGGCAAGACGTTGCAACGGTGCAGAGCCGAAGGCCGGCGGGTCAGCACCGGGCGCTTCCCGCCGACATTGATGTCAGCAGCACGCGCGATGCTTGGTCGAAAGAGCTGAAAAGAAAAACCCGCCTCGGTGAGCGGGTCGTCGGTGCGAATTAGCACCATAGCGAAATTAGTAGCATAGCTGCCGGCACAAAGCAAGAACAAAATGTGGCGCCGTTGGCGAAAATTGCCGATCTGCCGCCTTGCGAGGGGAGATGCCAGGCAGTGGCGCCCTGGCAGCGGAGGACACCTGCCAATGCTAAAAGAACGCCTGCAACCCGGTCTGCGCCCGTCCGAGGATCAGCGCATGCACATCATGCGTGCCCTCATAGGTGTTGACGGTTTCCAGGTTCTGGGCGTGGCGCATGACGTGGTAGCCGATCTGGATGCCATTGCCGCCATGCATGTCGCGGGCCTGGCGGGCGATGTCGAGCGCCTTGCCGCAATTGTTGCGCTTGACGAGCGAGATCATCTCCGGCGCCATCTTGCCTTCGTCCATCAGCCGCCCGACGCGCAGGCTGCCCTGCAGGCCGAGCGCGATCTCGGTCTGCATGTCGGCGAGCTTCTTCTGGAAAAGCTGCGTACCGGCCAGCGGCTTGCCGAACTGCTTACGGTCGAGGCCATACTGGCGGGCGCGGTGCCAGCAATCCTCAGCCGCGCCCATGGCGCCCCAGGAAATTCCGTAGCGCGCCCGGTTGAGGCAGCCGAACGGCCCTTTGAGACCCGAGACGTTGGGCAGCAACGCGTCGTCGCCGACCTCGACGCCTTCCATCACCACTTCGCCGGTGATCGAGGCTCGCAGCGACAGCTTGCCGCCGATCTTCGGCGCCGACAGCCCGTTCATGCCCTTTTCCAGGACAAAGCCGCGAATCTGGTTGTCATGCGCGCCCCCACTTTCGTCGGACAACTTTGCCCAGACGACGAACACGTCGGCGATCGGCGCGTTGGAAATCCACATCTTCGAGCCGGAGATCCTGTAGCCGCTCGCGGTCTTTTCGGCCCGCGTTTTCATGCTGCCCGGGTCGGAACCGGCGTCAGGTTCGGTCAGGCCAAAGCAGCCGATCCATTCGCCCGACGCCAGCTTCGGCAGGTATTTCTTGCGCTGTTCTTCCGAGCCATAGGCGTGGATCGGATACATTACCAGCGACGACTGCACGCTCATCATCGAGCGATAGCCCGAGTCGATCCGCTCCACTTCCCGCGCGACTAGCCCGTAGGTGACGTAGTTGGCGCCGAGCCCGCCATATTCCTCGGGGATGGTGATGCCGAGCAGACCGGCCTCGCCCATTTCGCGGAAGATGCCGGCGTCGGTCTTTTCCTCGAGATAGGCTTCCTCGATCTTCGGAGCGAGCTTGTCGGCGGCAAACGCCGCGGCGCCATCGCGCACCATGCGCTCGTCCTCCGAAAGCTGGTCCTCGATCAGGAAAGGATCATCCCAGACGAATGCGTTCTTGTCGGCGGCCATGGCTCTCGGTCTCCCAAACTCATGCATGTCGCCCAAAGCTTGCCCGCGGGCCTGACCCGAGGGTGTTCGGCAGCTTGGAGATAACGACATGCATCGAAACAGAAATCTTGAAACGCGCGGCTTATCGGCTCCCGTCCTGAAAAAATCAAACGAAATAGCTTCGCCGATCCATGAGCATTGGTGATGGATCATCAATGTCGAGCGCCGCCGTCTGACCTGGCGGCGCAGCCCGGCTCGCGAAATTACTTCCGCTTCAACGCATCGGCCAAAGCGGCGCCGAACGCGCCCTGCTGCACCGGCCGCTCCGGCTGGCGTTGGGGCGCGGGCGCGCGCGGCACCGGCCTGCTGCCATTGTCGCGCGGCTTCGGTGCGCCACCGTCGCCATCCTTGCGCATCGACAGACCGATGCGCTCGCGCTTGATATCGACGTCGACGACACGCACCTTGACCACGTCGCCGGCCTTGACCACCTCATGCGCGTCCTTGACGAAACGGTCGGCCAGTTGCGAGACGTGCACCAGTCCGTCCTGGTGCACGCCGATATCGACGAAGGCGCCGAAGGCGGCGACATTGGTGACAGTGCCTTCAAGCTGCATGCCGGGCTTCAGGTCCTTGATGTCGTCGATGCCGTCGGCGAAGGTCGCGGTCTTGAAGCCGGGGCGCGGATCGCGGCCGGGCTTTTCCAGCTCCGCCAGGATATCGCGCACCGTCGGCAGGCCGAAGCGCTCATCGACGAAGACGCGCGGATCAAGCGCCTTGAGTGCGGCGCTGTCGCCCATCAGCGAGCGGACGTCGCGCCCACAGGCCGCGACGATCTTCTTGGCCACGCCATAGGCTTCCGGATGCACCGCTGACGCATCGAGCGGTTCGGTGCCGTTTGGAATCCGCAGGAAGCCGGCGCATTGCTCGAACGCGCGGGGTCCAAGGCGGGAGACCTTCAACAGTTCGCGACGGCTGGCGAACGGGCCGGAGGCATCGCGATGCGCAACGATCGCCTCGGCCAGCGATGCGCCGAGACCCGAAACCCGCGCCAGAAGCGGCGCCGACGCCGTGTTGAGATCGACGCCGACGGCATTGACCGCATCCTCGACCACCGCTTCCAGCGAGCGGCCGAGGCGGTACTGATCGACGTCGTGCTGGTACTGGCCGACGCCGATCGACTTGGGCTCGATCTTGACCAGTTCGGCGAGCGGATCCTGCAGGCGCCGTGCGATCGACACCGCTCCGCGCAGCGACACGTCGAGGCCGGGAAATTCCGCTGCCGCCGTTGCCGAGGCGGAATAGACCGAGGCGCCGGCTTCGCTGACGATCACCTTGAGCGGCTTCGGCCCGGACCCGGCAGGCATATCAGCCAGCATGTCGGCCACCAGCCTTTCGGTCTCGCGGCTGCCGGTGCCGTTGCCGATCGAGATCAGCTCGACCTTATGCAGCTGGATGAGCTTGGCCAGTTCGGCCTGCGTGCCGCGGACATCGTTCTTCGGCGGGAACGGATAGACCGTTGTCGTCGCCAGCAGCTTGCCGGTGCCGTCCACCACCGCCACCTTGACGCCGGTGCGAATGCCCGGATCGAGCCCCATCGTCGGCCGCGAGCCGGCAGGCGCGGCAAGCAGCAAATCCTTGAGATTGCGGGCGAAGACATGGATGGCTTCTTCTTCGGCCCGCTCGCGCAGATCGCGCATCAGATCGAGCGTCAGGTGCAGCGACAGCTTTATGCGCCAGGTCCAGCCGGCGACCTCCATCAGCCAGCGGTCTCCCGGCAACTGGCGGCCGATGGCGTAGGCGTCGGCGATCATCCGCTCAACCGGTTTCACCGGAGAGGCGTCATCGGCATCGACTTCGATGTCGAGCGACAGAACCTCCTCGTTGCGGCCGCGCAACATGGCCAGCGCGCGATGGCTCGGCACGTTGGTCCAGCGCTCGACATGGTCGAAATAGTCGGAAAATTTCGCGCCGGCCTCCTGTTTGCCGTCGACGACGCGCGAGCGCAGGAAGGCGCGTTCCTTCATGTAGGTCCGCAATCGGCCGACCAGATCGGCATTCTCGGCGAACTGTTCGGACAGGATGTCGCGCGCACCCTCGAGCGCTGCCTTGGCGTCGGCCACGTTTTCGCTGATGTAGGCCAGCGCCAGCTCGGCGGGTACAGCCGTACGGTCGGCGAGAATAGCTTCCGCCAGAGGCCCGAGCCCGCGCTCGCGTGCGATCTCGGCCTTGGTCCGGCGCTTCGGCTTGTAAGGCAGGTAGATGTCTTCGAGTTCGGCCTTGGTGCCGGCCGCAGCGATCTTTGCTTCGAGCTCCTCGGTCAGCTTGCCCTGCTCGCGGATCGAACCAAGGATGGTGTCGCGGCGCGCGTCGAGTTCGCGCAGATAGGCCAGCCGCTCGGCGAGGTCGCGCAGCTGCGTGTCGTCGAGGCCGCCGGTGACCTCCTTGCGGTAGCGCGCCACGAACGGCACGGTCGCACCGTCATCGAGCAAGCCGATCGCTGCCGCGGCCTGCTCGGGCCGGGCGGCGATCTCGGCGGCTATGATAGTTGCGATGCGCTTGATGTCGGATGCCATGTCGTACCTGTCGCTAGTCGAAACGAGCGGCGACCATAGGCGCAGAGCACTGCCGCGCCAACTGCGCCATTTTCAACCCGGCGAGAGGTCCACAGGAAAGGTCGGGCTGTCTGGATGGATCAGACCATCCGGCTCAGCGCCTCGAAGAAAGAAATCATATCCAGATCGAGCGGATCGTCGACCGGTACCGGCTGCGACGACGTCTTTGCGATTACCATTTCGGCCTTCGGATTGACGTAAAGCCACTGGCCGTGGATGCCGATGCCGCAGACGGCGCCGCTTGCCGCGCCCGTCTGGTACCATTTGTTGCGGTAGCGGCCACGCGGAAACAGGAACGCCATCGTGCCGCGCCGCCAGGCCTCGGCGTCACCGCCAGTTTCGGTCGTGTCGCGCACCCAGGCTTCCGGCACGACGCGGCGGCCATTGGCTGCGCCGCCTTGCCGCATCATCTCGCCGACGCGTGCAAGGTCGCGCGGCGTCACCGAAATGCCGCCGGCGGTGCGCGCCGTTCCTTCCGTGTCGACTGTCACCGAGGCATCGCCGACGGCGCCGAGCGGCTCCCATAATTTTTCGCGCATCAAATCTGCGAAACGCCGGCCAGACGCACGTTCGAGCAGGATGCCGAGCAGGTCGGAATTGGGCGAACGGTAGCGGAACGTCCGGCCATGCGGCTCGGCCAGACCCTGCAGCGTCATGAGGAAAGTGGCCAGGCTCTCGATGCCCCCGCCTGGATTCCACAGCATGGCGCGGCGGTAGCGGGCGAAGGCGCTTTCCGGATCGAGATAGGCCTCTTCGAAATCGAGGCTGATACTCATGTCGAGCACGTGCCGCACACGCGCATCGCCATAGGCCGAGCCGGCGGCTTCGGGCAGATAGAGGCTTACCGGTGCCTGCGGATCGAAAATCCCCTCGCCTTCCAATATGCCGGCAACAATGGCGGTCAGCGACTTGCTGATCGAAAAGACGATGTGGCGCGCCCCAAACTCCATATGCGGCGCGAACCAGTCGCCGACGAATTTGCCGCGTTTCATGATCGTCAGCGCGTCGGTATCGGAGCGCCTGAGAAAAGCCGCGACCGTCTCCGCGCCGCCTGCAAGAGCGACCTTTTCACCAAGTAACCCGCCGAAATCCTGCGCCGGCGCTTCGCTGCTGCCCGGCTGTGCCGCCACGGCAGCGCTCGGCACCAGCTCGCCGACATTCTGGAACGACCACCGGCTGAACGGGCTTTCGCGCCAATTGCCGAGCAGCACTTGCTTGCGGGCAAAGCCGTATCTGGTTTCGAACGCGGTCTTGCCGGTCATGGTGGTCCTGCGGATTTCTTTGAGGTTCAGGCGAGCGCCGCGGCAATGGCATGCACGGCCTTCAGCGTCGCCACCGAATAGCCGATGTTGGTGAAATCCGGATAGCTCGAAAGCTTCACCACGACCATTTTCGTATCCCAGTCGATATGGATCAGCTGCCCGAACACGCCCCGGCACATCAGCGCTCGCGAGCGCGGGTCCTCGATCCAGAACTGGTTGCGGTAGCTGCCTTCCGGCAGGCTGGGACTGAAATCCGGTCCATGCCTGCCATTGCGCGTCGCCTCGATCCAGTCGGCCGGCACGATGCCGCCTCCATTGTCGAGGATCAGCTGGCCGAAGCGGCCATAATCGCGCAGCGTGGCGTTGAAGCCGCCGTCGGCGACCGCATAACCGGCGCTGTCGACAGTGAAGCAGGCGCTTTCATCCGCGCCGAGCTTTTGCCATAGCTCTTCCGAAATCAGCTGCGCCAGCCTTTTGCCGCTCACCCGCTCCATGATGAAGGCAAGCACGTCGGTCTCGATCGAGCGGTATTCGAAGGCGGCGCCGTGTGGCCGGATTTTTTCCTTGAGCCCGAGGATCAGTTCAAACATATGCGACGGCCAGCGAAAGGCCGGATTGCTGCCTGGCGGCACCGGCTTCCAGCCGGTGGCGACATCGACCTGGCCGATGTCCGAATAGGGATCGGTGTATTCCTCGGAAAAGCTCACCCCGCTCGTCATGTCGAGCACATGCTGCACGCTGGCGCCTGCCCAGCCGGTCGCTTCCAGCTCCGGCAGATAGACCGTCGCCGACAAGGCCGGATCGATCAGTCCGCGCCCGACCAATATGCCGAACACCGAGCCCGTGACCGACTTCGCCATTGACTGCGACAAATGCAGCGTGCGCTCGGTCATGCCGTTGAAGTAGCGCTCATAGGCGACCTTGCCGTCCTTGAGCACGAGGAACCCGTCGGTATAGGTCTCGTCGAGCAGCCCGGCGAGCGTCGTCGGCTGCCCCATGCTGTCGCTCACCGGCAGCGCGTCGAGATCGACCTCGGCGCGCTCGAAGCGATGCCGATGGCCATTGCCGCGCCAGACTTCGACGGTCGGCAGAAATTCGCGGATGTGCTGGAACGCCCAACGATTCCATGGCGGCCGGTCCCAGTCGAGCTTCGGCGGCACCATCCGCGGCGGCGAACCCTGCATGATCGGCGGCGCCGGTTCGCTGTTGCGATAGGAAATCATAGGCAGTCCGATCGCCGGGAAAAGGCCCGGCGGCAATTGCCGCCGGGTTTCGTCCGGATGTGGATTACTTCTGCAGTTCGGTCCAGATCTTGCTGTAGATGGCCTGCACTTCCTCGGAACACAATTTTTGCAGCTCGCCATGCGCCTTGACGTCTTCCGGGATGATGACTTCCGGCGCATCCTTCATATCGGCCGGCATGTACTTGTCGGAACCGGTAATGCCGTTGGCGTAGCGATGGAAGGCGGATAGGCCGGCGGCGTTTTCCGGATCCATGATGAAGTTCTGGAACAGCTTGGCGTTCTCGACATTCTTTGCGTCCTTCAGGACCATGACGTTGTCGCTCCAGAGGCCAAAACCCTCCTTGGGATAGAAATAGTGGATCTTGGGGTTCGCCAGCCGCTGGCGAAAGGCCGAGCCGTTCCAGTCGCTGGTCGCCTTGAAATCGCCGGCGCCCATTTTCTCGATGGTATTGTATTCCATCGCGATCCAGTTCGGCTTGGCAGCAACCAGCGTGTCACGCACCTTCTTCAGCGTTTCCTTGTCGCTGGCGCATTGCGCGCCGCCGACATATTTGGTCGCCGCGAACATGACGTCGTTCATTTCCGGCACGACGTTGACCTTGCCCTTCAGTTCGTCGGGTGTGTTGAAGATGATGCCCCAACTGTCCGACGGCCCCTTGTAGACATCGGTGTTCACCACGATGCCCACCGTGCCCCAGGCCCATGGCACGGAATATTTGCGGCCCGGATCGAAATCGGGATTGGCCCATTCCGGCGCCACGTTCTTGAAATTCTCCATCTTGCCGGGATCGGTCTCCTGAACGAGGCCTTCCTTGATCCAGATCGGCACGAAGGTTTGCGAAGGCACCGCGATGTCGAAGCCGGTGCCACCCTGGCGAACCTTGGCCAGCGCCGTATCGTTCGAATCGTAGTCGGTGATGGTCACCTTGATGTTGTATTTCTGTTCGAACTTCTTGATCACGTCAGGGCTGGTGTAGTTGCCCCAATTGTAGATGTTGAGTTCACCGTCGGCGCGAGCAAGGCTCGTCGAGGCGAGCAGCGCCAGCCCGATGGCGGTCGCCGTGGTCTTCCAGTTCATGGTTTTAGCTCCCATTTTCATGTCTAGTCCCGTTTCCTGCTGATGAAGAAAAACAACGTCACGATGGCGACCGACAAGAGCAGGAACACGGTCGATATCGCGTTGATCTCCGGCGTTATCCCTCGACGTATCTGGCCAAGCATGTAGGTCGGCAGCGTGTCCTGGCCGCCCGATTTCACGAACTCGGTGATGACGACATCGTCGAGCGAGATGACGAAGGCCAGCATCAATCCGGCCAGAATGCCGGGCCAAAGCAGCGGCAAGGTGATGCGGCGGAACGTCTTCCACGGCGTCGCATAGAGATCGGCGGCGGCCCGTTCCAGCGTCAGGTCCATGTTCTCCAGCCGCGCCCGGATCGGCAGGTAGGCGAACGGAATGCAAAAGGCCGTATGCGCCGCGATCAGGTAGCCGAGCCCGGAATAGCCGGTGAAGATCTTGATGCGCGAGAAAAAGATCAGCAGCGCCACGCCGGTGACGATCTCCGGCACCATCAGAGGCTGGTTGATGGCGGCATATTTGAAGGTCAGGCCGGGATAGGGCGGCGTGCGCGTGGTGGCGAGCGCCGCCATGGTGGCGAAGACGGTGGCCAGGATCGCCGCGATGGCGCCGATCTGGAAGGAGCGCAAGGTGGCGTCAATGACCTGCGTGTTCTGCCACGCCGACTGGAACCATTTGAGCGAGAAGCCGCCCCATTCCGACGTCGAGGTCGCGGCATTGAAGGCATAGACGACCAGCACGACGATGGGCAGATAGAGCACGACGAAGCAGGTCGCCGCGATCGCGGTGAATCCCGGCTGATGCTTGATTGCGAAGCTGCTAGCCATGACGCATCTCCGACCGGCCGGTGTTACGCACATAGGCGAGCAGTGCCACCATGACGATGATCATGACGGCGATCGACAGCGCCGAGCCAAGCGGCCAGTTGCGGCCTTGTCCGAACTGCAGCTCGATCAGGTTGGAAAGCATCATGGTCTTACCGCCGCCCAATAGGACCGGTGTGACATAGGCGCCGAGCGCCGGAATGAACACCAGGATGGAGCCGGCGATGACGCCCGGCTTGACCAGCGGGAAAATGATGCGTCTCAGCACCTGAAAGCGCGTCGCATAAAGATCGTAGCCGGCTTCGACCAGCCGGAAATCGAGCTTCTCCATGCTGGCATAGATCGGCAGCACCATTAGCGGCAGATAGACATAAGCCATGCCGATAAGGATCGCCGTGTCGGTGAAGAGTATCTGGATCGGCGCGGAGATAATGCCGAGCTTGAGCAGCACCGTGTTGATCAACCCCTCGTTGCGGATGATCTGCAGCACGGCGAAGGTGCGGATCAGCAAGTTGGTCCAGAACGGTATGGTGATCAGGAACAGCCAGAGATCGCGCGTCTTCTCGCTGCGCGTCGCCATGAAATAGGCAGTAGGAAAACCAAGCGCCAAAGTAGCGATCGTGGTCACGATGGCAAGCTTGATCGAGCGCCAGAAGATAGTGACATGGGCGGCAGCAATGGAAAGCGTGTCGTCGAAGATGTCGCGTTCCATGAACACCGATGTCCAGGCCTCGGGCGAGAATTGCCACTTCACGTCGCCATAAGGGCCGGGCGTCAAAAACGAATAAACCAGCACGATCAGCAAGGGACCGGTTGCTGCAAGGAAGATGATCAGCAGGGCCGGCGCCGACAGCAGCCAGCGGTCGCGGATGTCGCGCCGTTCGGCCGCCTTGGCGACTTCTTCCGCGCTCGTCATCAATCCCTCAGCACTTGCGCGGCGTCGTTGCCGATCGAGACGCCGACCTTGTCGCCCCGCTCGAAACCGCAGCCTGCGCTGCGTGTGTTCTGCTGGCGCACGGTGAAGGCTTCGCCGCTGTCCAGTTGGACGTGGATATGCGTATCGGTGCCGAAATAGACGATGTTTTCGACGGTTCCGGAAAGATCGCCCTTGCCGCCGGTCAGCTTTGCGTGTTCCGGCCTGACCACCAAGGTGGCATTCGCCTTCGGCTGGAAGCCCTCAGCCACCGTCGCGTCGATCGTCGCGCCGGATTTGAGGGTCGCGCGCGCCTTGCCGTTGCCGATGTCGGTGATGGCTGCGGTCAGGAAATTGGTTTCGCCGATGAAGTCGGCAACGAAGCGCTCCGCCGGCTTGTCGTAGATGTCCCAGGGCGTGCCGACCTGCAGGATCTTACCGGCCGACATCACAGCGATGCGGTCCGACATGGTCAGCGCTTCCTCCTGGTCGTGGGTGACGAAGATGAAGGTGATGCCGGTCTGGTGCTGCAGCCGTTTCAGTTCGATCTGCATCTCCTTGCGCAGCTTGTAGTCGAGCGCCGACAGCGGCTCGTCGAGCAACAGCACTTTCGGCTGCGGCGCCAGCGCGCGCGCCAGTGCGACGCGCTGCTGCTGGCCGCCGGAGATCTGGCTGGTGCGGCGGGCACTCAGCGCCTCCATCTTGACCAGCTTCAGCATCTCGGCGACGCGCGCCTTGATTTCGGCTTTCGGCTTGCCCAGCATCTCCAGGCCGAAGCCGATATTCTCGGCCACCGTCATGTGCGGGAACAGCGCATAGGACTGGAAGACGGTGTTGACCGGCCGCTTGAACGGCGGCAGCGGCGCGATGTCGTGGCCGTGCAGCAGGATTTCGCCTTCGCTGGGGAAGTCAAAGCCGGCGATCAGCCGCAGCAGCGTCGTCTTTCCGCAACCCGACGGCCCCAGCAGCGTGAAGAACTCGTTCTCGCGGATCGACACCGAAACCGTGTCGAGAGCGGCGACTTGTGCGTCCCCGGTACCGAACACCTTGCGGACGCTGCGGACCTCGATTGCACTCTTACCCGGTTGATCCGGCACGCATTACCCCATTTTCATGTCCGCTCTTGATGGCGGATCCAGTTCCCATTCGATTGTCAGCATATGCCGGTCGGCTTGGCAACCATGCATCTGGATCTCGGTTCAGAACGCAAGCCCCATGCCATGGTCAGCGCCATCATCAAACCTGATAAGTGATCTTGCCGCCGCAGATGGTGCTGACCGGACGCACCATGTGCAAGGAAGCCGGTTCAGTTGCCTCGATATCGGCCGACAGCAACACCAGATCGGCCAGATAGCCTGGTTTCAGCCGGCCCTTGCGGTGTTCCATGAATTCGGCATAGGCGCCTTCGACCGTATAGCCGGCAAGGGCTTCCAGAAGCGAGAAGCTCTGGTCGGGATCGCCCTCTGCCCAAGGTTTGCGCAGCACCGCCGCCTGAATGCCCAGGATCGGCTCGACCCGCGACACCGGCCAGTCGGAAGCGAAGACGACATGCGCACATGATGGCGGGTGACCGGCTCTTCCTTGGAAAGGATAGTGTAGTCGACGCCGGCCCCAAGCAGCAATTTGGCGTTCGGCCGTGCCGCAGCGTAGGCGCGGATCGCGTCGCTCAGCGCATCGAAGCCATGCACGCCCTGAAGGTGCAGATTGTCCAGTTCGGCCGCGCCGCCGAAAAGGTGCATATGCGCTTCGATGAAGCCCGGCGCCACCGAACCGCCTTGCGCATCGATGATCTTCGTGGCCGGCCCTTTCAGCGCCTCGATCGTCCGGCGATCGCCAACCGCCAGGATGTTGCCGTCCTTATCGCCACCGCCTCGGCCGTCGGATTGCCTTCGTCCATGGTCAGCACACGGGCATTGGTGACGATCAGGTCGGCATTTGAACTCATGATTACCCGCGGTTCGGTTGCGCTGCCGGCAGGCTAGACGACCGGCTGCCGGGCCAGCAAGCCATGGCTGGTTGGCCCAGCGCCTTGTGAAAGGCAGTGCAGGACGGTTAGGGTCGCCGCGTCTCACCACGGAACAATTTCATGAAGACTGTTTTTTCGCCTCTCCATGCCGGCCATTCCGGCAATGTCGAATTGATCGCCGGCGCCATCGTGCCGGCTTTTGAAAAGCCTTCGCGCGCCGAGTTCATCAGGGCGCGGGTGGAGAGCGAGAAGCTCGGTCCGATCCTGCCGCCGGAAAGCCACGACCTCGCCGCCGCCAGGAAGGTGCATGCCAGCGACTACATCGATTTCCTGCCGACCGTGTGGCCGCTCTGGGAAGCGTCGGGCCGCAGCGGTTCGGCCATTCCCTTCACCTGGCCGACGCGCGGACTGCGCGGCGACGTGCGCCCGAAAGGCATCGATGCGCTGCTCGGCTTCTACTCCTTCGACGGCGGCGCGACGTTCGTCAAAGGCACATGGGATGCGATCAAGTCGTCCTATGACGTCGCGCTGACCGCCGCCGCGCTGGTCAAGGCCGGCGAGCCTTCCGCCTTCGCCCTCTGCCGCCCGCCAGGGCACCATGCAGGGGCGGCCTTCATGGGCGGCTATTGCTTCATCAACAACGCCGCCGTCGCCGCGCAATGGTTCCGCGACCATGGCGCCGGGCGCGTTTCGATCCTCGATGTCGATTATCACCACGGCAACGGCACCCAGGAGATATTCTATCGCCGCGGTGACGTTCAGGTGCTGAACCTGCATGGCGATCCGATGACCGAATATCCCTTCTTCCTCGGCCATGCCGACGAACGCGGCGAGGACGACGGCGAAGGCTTCAACGACAATTACCCGATGCCCTTCGGCACCGGCTGGGACGTGTGGAACGCCTCACTCGAGGACGCTTGCACCAGGCTTTCGGCTTATGCTCCCGACGTCGTCGTGGTTTCGCTCGGCGTCGACACTTTCGAGAGGGACCCGATCAGCCAGTTCAAGCTGAAAACGGGCGACTATCCCAGGATCGGCCGCCGCATCGCCAGGCTCGGCCTGCCGACGCTGTTCGTCATGGAAGGCGGCTACGCAGTCGAGGAGATCGGCGTCAACGCCGTTGGCGTGCTGACCGGCTTCGAGGACCGCTAGAAGTGCCGCCGGTGCCTGCAATCATGATCGAAGTGGCGGCGATCGTCAGGGACGGCATGCAGTGACCAGCCGCTCCGCTTGCAACGGTACGCGCTGAGCTTCTCCGCACTCGTTATCCTGTTGTTGGACCATGATCTTTTTCGAGAATGCGTTCGCCCTTTGCAATGTGATGTTCTATTTTTTGAATCCATGGCTTGAGGGCCCGATTCATCGGAAGAACCAACGCATTTGAGCCCGGGAAAGCATTTATGAACGACGACACACCGGAAAGCGAAAGCGTCTCGGCGCTGGCGCCGTTCCGGCATGGCATCTTCCGTGCGGTATGGTCCGCCAGCCTCGTCTCCAATTTCGGCGGCCTGATCCAGGGCGTCGGTGCCGCCTGGATGATGACGACGATCGCCACCTCGTCCTACCAGGTGGCTTTGGTCCAGGCCTCGACCACCTTGCCGATCATGCTCTTCGCGTTGCTGGCCGGCGCCATCGCCGACAGCTTCAACCGGCGCAAAATCATGCTGATCGCGCAGATCTTCATGCTGGTTGTTTCGGCTCTTCTGACCGTCTTTACCTATCTCGACCTGATGACACCGTGGACGCTGCTCGCCTTCACCTTCCTGATCGACAGCGGCACCGCGCTCAACAGCCCGTCCTGGCAGGCTTCGGTCGGCGACATGGTGCCTCGCACCAAGGTGCCGGCGGCGATCGCGCTCAACTCGATGGGCTTCAACCTGACGCGCAGCGTCGGCCCGGCGATCGGTGGCATCATCGTTGCCGCGGCAGGCGCTGCCGCGGCCTTCGCCGTCAACACGCTGAGCTATGTCGGCCTCATCGTCGTGCTGGCCCGCTGGAAGCCGGAACTGCCGGCATCGACCTTGCCGCGCGAGACGCTGGGCGCCGCAATGGGCGCCGGCCTGCGCTACGTCGCCATGTCGCCCAATATCGGCAAGGTGCTGGTCAGGAGCTCGGCTTTCGGCTTCAGCGCCGGCGCGGTTCTGGCATTGCTGCCGCTGGTCGCGCGCGACGTCGTCAAGGGCGATGCCTTGAGCTACGGCATCATGCTCGGCGCCTTCGGCATCGGCGCCGTCGGCGGCGCGCTGATCAGCGTCAGGCTGCGGCAGCTGCTGTCCAGCGAAACCATGGTGCGCATGGCATTCGCCGGCTTCGCGCTCTGCGCCTTCAATGCCGCGCTCAGCGAGAATGCCTGGCAGACGTCGCTCGGTCTGCTGCTCGGCGGCGCCTGCTGGGTGACCGCGCTGTCGCACTTCAACGTCACCGTCCAGATGTCGACGCCGCGCTGGGTGGTCGGCCGCGTGCTTTCGGTCTACCAGACCGCGACCTTCGGCGGCATCGCGCTCGGCAGCTGGGTCTGGGGTGTCGTTGCCGACGCGCATGGCGCCGAAGCCGCCCTGATGGCGGCCAGCGTCGCCATGCTGGCGGGAGGCGCCATCGGCCTGCTGCTGCCGCTGCCGCAGCAGGCTGTGCTCAACCTCGATCCGCTCAACCGCTTCCGGGAGCCGCATCTGGCGCTTGATCTCAAGCCGCGCAGCGGTCCCATCGCCATCATGATCGAATATGTTATCCGTAACGAGGACGTGCCGGAATTCCTCGCCACCATGGCCGAGCGCGGCCGCATCCGCCGCCGTGACGGCGCCCGCAACTGGACATTGGCGCGCGATCTCGAAAATCCGTCGATATGGATCGAGCACTACCACACGCCGACCTGGGTCGAATATATCCGCCACAATCGGCGCGCCACCTACGCCGACGCGGTCATCGGCGAGCGCATAAGGGCGCTGCACAGCGGCAACGAGCCACCTCGCGTCCGCCGCATGATCGAGCGCCCGACGACTGCAGGCACCGCGCTGGTGATGCCGAAGGGACCGATCGAGCATTAGTGGCTGGCGGTGCGTCCAGTTGGACGAGCAAATGAAATTGCGGCGCCTGGCCCAATCCGCGAATGCACGAACAGGATGGCCATTGTGGAGAGACGGTTATATCAGTTGGTGTGACTATGACCACTAAGGGGAGACGATGCGTTACATACGTCCGCTTTCAATTGAAGACGCCGCCGGCCTGTTGGCCGGTTCAGCCGGCACGGCCGCCATCCTCGCCGGAGGCAGCGACCTCTTGGTGCGAATGAAAGGCGGCTTTATCGAACCCGACCTGATCGTCGACATCAAGGCGATCGACGGGCTTGGCGAGATCAGGGAAACAGCCGAGGGCTTCAGCATCGGCGCGGCGGTCCCCTGCGCATTGCTGGGCGAGAATACGGCCCTGCAGAAGGCATGGCCTGGCGTCGTCGAAGCGGCCAAGCTGATCGGCTCGAAGCAGGTGCAGGGACGCTGCACCATCGTCGGCAATCTGTGCAACGCCTCGCCGGCCGCCGACAGCGTCCCGGCGCTGGTGGCCGCTGGCGCCAAGGCTGTGGTCGTCGGCCCGGGAACCAGGCGCACGATTGCCGTGGAAGCGGTGCCGACTGGGCCGGGCAAGACGTCGCTGGCCAAGGGCGAGATCATCGAGGCAATCCTGCTCGACAGCCGTCTGCCGCGTTCGGGCGATGCCTATCTGCGTTTCATTCCGCGCACCGAGATGGACATCGCGGTGGTAAGCGCCGGCGTGAACTTGACGCTCGATGAGCAGGGTCGCGTCAAATCCGCCCGTCTGGCGTTGGGCGCCGTGGCGCCGACGGTGATTCTGGTCGAGGAGGCCGCCGAGGTTCTCATCGGCTCCAAGCTGGACGAAGCCACGCTGCAGAGGCTCGCCAAGGTCTGCTCGGGCGCCTGCCGCCCGATCGACGACAAGCGCGGCACTATCGAATTCAGACGGAAAGTCGCGGGTGTGCTGGCCAAGCGGGCCGCCACGACCGCCTATGCACGCGCAGGAGGCAAATGATGGCTGGTGTGGCAGTATCAACGACAATCAACGGCGACAATGTCGAGTTCCTTTGCCAGCCGGACGAGACGCTGCTTGATGTCCTGCGCGATCGCCTGGGGCTGACGGGCGCCAAGGAAGGCTGCGGCACCGGCGACTGCGGGGCCTGCAGCATCATCCTCGACGATCGGCTGGTGTGCTCGTGCCTGGTGCTCGGCGCGGAGGCCGAGGGTCGGCACGTCGAGACCATCGAGGGCATGGCGCATGGCGACAAGCTGCATCCCCTGCAGCAGAAGTTCCTGGAACACGCCGCACTTCAATGCGGCGTCTGCACGCCGGGCTTCCTCATGGCGGCCAAGGACCTTTTGGCCAAGAATCCCGATCCGACCGAGGAGGAGATCCGCTTCGGCCTCGCCGGGAACCTCTGCCGCTGCACCGGCTATGACAAGATCGTGCGTGCCGTTCAGGACGCCGCCAGCGTGATGAAGGGAGCATGACGATGAATTTCGATCCGCGTTACTCCAGACGCAATTTCACCTCTGTCGGCACGCGTCCCATCCGTCCCGACGGCGTCGACAAGGTGACGGGCCGCGCACGCTATGGCGCCGACTTCAACATGGCCGGGCAACTGGTCGGGCGCGTTCTCAGAAGCCCCCATGCGCATGCCACGATCAGGAAGATCGACACGTCGAAGGCGGAGAAGCTCGCCGGCGTCAAGGCCGTGATCACCGCGGCCGACCTGCCCGACCTCACCGACGGCGATGCCGCCATGTACGACATCCTCGACAACTGCATGGCGCGCAAGAAAGCGCTCTATGATGGCCATGCCGTGGCCGCGGTGGCTGCGGTCGATGCCCGCACGGCGAGGCAGGCACTGAAGCTGATCGAGGTCGACTACGAGGTGCTGCCGCATGTCACCGATGTCGACGAGGCGATGAAGCACTCCGCACCCCTGGTCAACGACGCCATCTTCACCGAGGGCCTCGAGCAAAAGCCCGTCAAGCCTTCCAATGTCACCAAGCGCACCCAGTACGGCCATGGCGACATCCATGTAGGTTTCGGCCAGGCCGACTTCGTTGTCGAACGCTCCTTCAAGACCGAGCAGACGCACCAGGGCTATATCGAGCCGCATGCCTGCGTGGCCAATGTCAGCTCCGACGGCACCGCCGACCTGTGGGTCTGTACGCAAGGCCATTTTGTCTACCGCCAACACTGCGCCCAGCTGCTTGGCATGGAAGCCTCGAAGCTGCGCGTCACCTCGTCGGAGATCGGCGGCGGTTTCGGTGGCAAGACCCATGTCTGGGCCGAGCCGGTGGCGCTGGCGCTGTCGCGCAAGGCCGGCCGGCCGGTCAAGCTGGTCATGACGCGCGACGAGGTGTTCCGCGCCTCTGGCCCGACCAGCGCCACATCGATCGACGTCAGGATCGGCGCCCGCAAGGACGGCACGATCACGGCGGCCGAGGCGACGCTGCGCTATTCCTGCGGCCCCTATGCCGGCATGTGGGCCGAGATCGGCGCCATGACGGCCTTTGCCTGCTACAAGCTCGAGAACGTCAAGACGGTCGGCTACGAAGTGCTGGTCAACCGGCCCAAGACCGCGGCCTATCGCGCGCCGTCGGCTCCGATGGCGGCGTTTGCGGTGGAAAGTGCGGTCGACGAGCTGGCCAAGGAGATCGGCATGGACCCCGTCGAGTTCCGGATCAGGAACGCGGCGCAGGAAGGCACCAGATCCTCCTACGGCCCGGTATACGGCCCGATCGGCATCGGGCCGACGCTGGAGGCGGTGAAGAACCACCCGCATATGAAGGCGCCGCTCGGCAAGAATCAGGGCCGCGGAATGGCCTGCGGCTTCTGGTTCAATTTCGGTGGCCAGACCTGCACCGACCTCAACATCGGCATGGACGGTTCGGTCTCGCTTGCCGTCGGAACCGTGGACGTGGGCGGCTCGCGCGCCTCGCTTTCGCTGGTCGCGGCGGAGGAGCTCGGCATCCCCTATGAGCAGGTCAAGGCGGTGGTCGCCGATACCTCCAGCCTCGGCTACAACGACATGACGGACGGCAGCCGCGGCACGTTCTCCTCCTCGATGGCGACGATCTCGGCGGCACGCAACGCCATCAAGGTGTTGCGGGAACGCGCCGCACAGACGTGGGACATTCCCGTCGACGACGTGGTCTGGGAAAAGGGCCACGCGATTGCCAAGGGCGAGAAATACGGCAACCTTGCAGCATTGTCGCTGAAGGAGATCGCAGCCGCGTCAGGGAAGACGGGGGGACCGATTGCCGGCCATAGCGAGCTCGTCGCCGACGGCGCCGGCGTCTCCTTCGCCACCCATATCTGCGATATCGAGGTGGATCCCGAGACAGGCTCCACCAGGGTGCTGCGCTACACCGTCGTTCAGGACGCCGGCAAGGCGGTGCATCCGACCTATGTCGAGGGGCAATACCAGGGAGGTGCCGCGCAAGGCATCGGCTGGGCGCTCAACGAGGAGTATATCTACGGCAAGGACGGGCGGCTGCAGAACCCTGGCTTCCTGGATTACCGCATCCCGGTCTGCTCGGACCTGCCGATGATCGACACGCAGATCCTCGAGATCCCCAATCCCAACCATCCCTACGGGGTGCGCGGCGTCGGCGAGACCTCGATCGTGCCGCCGCTGGCGGCGATCGCCAATGCGGTCTCGAACGCCGCGGGCGTGCGCATGACGCACATCCCGATGTCGCCGCCGCGCATCCTGGCGGCGCTCGAGGCAGAACGGGAAGGCTGATGGTCGAAGTAACGCTCTGGGGATCGCTCGGCGCGATCGCCGGAGGCAAGAGCAAGGTCGAAATCGAGGCGAAGGATATTCGGGAGCTGTTCAGGAAGCTAGCTGAACAGTATCCCGGCCTCGAGCCGTACATCGATCGCGGCATCGCCGTCGCCATCGACGGGACGATCTATCGCGACACCTGGTCGAAGGAACTGCCGGAAGGCGCGGAGATTTTCCTGCTGCCGCGTCTTGCCGGGGGATAACTGGACAACCCTGTCCTACCCATTGACGACCAAGACATGGCCTAGGCTCGAGAAAAACCTCGGCTATCCACGAGAATTCTTGGCCAGTTCAGCCTGCGAGTTTGGCTCCTTTTCGATGACTGCTTCTGTGTCAATCACAGACATCGAGGCGAGCGAGCTCCACGTCTGCTTTGAGGCGAAAGCAGCCGCCCGCAGCGTAGAAGTCAAAGGGCTTGGGTCAGAACCTACCATATCCCAATGTCAGCTTCATGATCCATAGGCGCAGTCTTGGGGTCAGATGCGATGGCGGAGCGCCTCAACGATCACTGCCATCGCAGGCGAGAGCTGTCGCCTGCTCGGGTAGTAGAGGTGATAGCCCGCAAATGGCGGACTCCAGTCGTCAAGCACGAGCCTAAGGCATCCCTTGGCGATGTGGTGGCTGACGAGGTTTTCCGGGACATAGGCGATTCCGAAACCGCTTATCGCAGCCTCGATCATGGGAATGGACGAATTGAAGGTGAGTTGGCCTTCCACCCGCACACGAAGGTCGCGGCCATCCCTGGCGAATTCCCAGGCATATAATCCGCCGAACGTCGCCTGCCGCATATTGATGCAGTCATGATTAACCAGATCCTGCGGTGCGGTCGGAACCGGATGGCGGGAAAAGTACTCCGGCGAAGCCACGGCCACGAGCCTCCAATCCGGCCCGATGCGCACTGCGATCATATCCCTGTCGATGCTCTCACCAAGCCGCACGCCTGCGTCGAAACGCTCCTCCACAATGTTCTTCATGCCGTTGTCGCTGTAGAGTTCGACGCACACGTCAGGATAGTCGCTGAGCAAAGGCTGCAGCTTCGGCCAGACGGTCGTCTGGAGCGCATGGTCGGACAGCGTGATGCGGACCGTTCCGGAGGGCTTGTCGCGAAAGGCCACCAGGCTTGCGAGGTCGGCTTCGATTTCCTCGAAGCGGGGAACAAGAGATTGGAAAAGTCGCTCGCCGGCCTCGGTCGGAGCGACGCTCCGGGTCGTACGCGTCAGCAGGCGGACGCCAAGACGAGCTTCAAGCTCCTTGATTGTCGAGCTCAGGGTCGACTGCGAGGTTCCGAGCTTGGCCGCCGCCTTGGTGAAGCTGCGCTCCCGGGCGACCGCCACGAACCAGAGCAAATCCTTCATGCCATCGCGCTGCATAGGGCACCTCCCGTCGGACATTTATATCATAAGCAGATAAGTCCATGCGAATTACTCAGTCTAATAGAATGGGTTCCTCTGCAATATCTTCCAGCATGGTGACGGGGATGGGCGGCTGATCCACCCCCGTCGCCTTGCAAGGATGCCAATTATGGAAACGACCTACGACACAAGGCTTGTCGAAGACCGCGCCGCATGGGGCGCGGTGCTGTCGATGGCGCTGTGTGTTTCCGTGCTCATCGCGTCGGAATTCATGCCGGTCAGCCTGCTGTCGCCGCTAGCGGCCGATCTCGGCATCACCGAGGGCCGCACGGGACAGGCGATCTCGATTTCGGGCGCTTTCGCCGTCGTGACCAGCCTGCTGGTCACCGGCCTCACGCGCCGGATCGACCGCCGACTGGTCGTGACCGGCTTCACCCTTCTCCTGATCGTGTCCGGGCTCGCTGTCACCTTCGCGCCGAACTACGCGTTCCTCATGGTCGGCCGGGCGCTGCTCGGCATCGCGATCGGCGGGTTCTGGTCGATGTCGACCGCGATCGTCATGCGCCTCGTGCCGCAAGACATGGTTCCGAAGGGTCTCGCCATGCTAAACGCTGGCAATGCCATTGCGGCCACCATCGCCGCGCCGCTGGGCAGTTTTCTTGGCGCCTATGTCGGCTGGCGCGGCGCTTTCTTCCTCGTCGTGCCGCTTGGGCTCCTGGCGCTGGTCTGGCAGTGGACAAGCCTGCCGGCGCTGCCCCCGCGCCGGAGGAAGCGTCCAGGCAATCCGCTGGCGCTCCTCGGCCGTCTTCCTGTCGCCACCGGCATGGCGTCGATCATGATGCTGTTCATGGGCCAGTTCGCGCTCTTCACCTATCTGCGGCCCTTCCTCGAGAGCGTCACTCAGCTCGACATCGCTGCTCTCTCGGCGATCCTGCTGGCGATGGGGCTGGCCGGGGTGCTCGGCACCCTCTGCATAGGCCGGCTTTTGCGCACGCGCCTGTTTAGTATCCTTATCGTCATCCCGCTGGTCATGGCCGCGTTGGCCGTAGCGCTCATCGCCCTCGGTGCCTTGCCGGTTCCGACAGCACTGCTGCTCGTTGCCTGGGGCTTCTTCGGCACGGCCGCGCCCGTTGGCTGGGGCACGTGGCTCTGCCGCACGTTGCCGGACGACGCAGAGGCCGGCGGCGGGCTGCAGGTAGCCGTCATCCAGCTCGCCATCACCGGCGGCGCCGCCATCGGCGGCACGCTCTTCGATACGGTCGGCTGGTGGGGTGCATTCACTTTCGGCGCGGTGCTGCTCTGTGGATCGGCGCTCGCCGCCTTTGCAGCATCGCATTTGGCCCGGAGGTCGCAGCCATGACGGCAGTCATGACGATCGACCGTCCGGACCTCAGCCGCCGCGCGTTGCTCGGCGGCGCGCTCGCGGCAACGGTCCTGCCGCGGGCCGCCCGCAGCCAGCAGGGCAGCGACCCAGGCAGCCAGGAGCCCACCGACATGAAGATCAAGATGATTTTCAATGGCCGGACCATGACCGCCACGCTCTACGACAATCCGTCGGCGCGCGACTTCTTCACCATGCTGCCGCTCGATCTCACCATCGACGACTACGCGCATAACGAGAAAATCGCCTATCTGCCGCGCAAGTTGACTGAGGAGGGAAGCGGTCCGTTCGCCAACGAGCAGCCCTATGACCTGTGCTATTTCATGCCTTGGGGCAACCTGGCCATGTTCCACGCCGACTATCACCATCCCGGGCTGATCAGGCTCGGCCGCTTCGATGAGGGCGAGCAGGCCCTGCACATTCGCGGCGAGTTCCCGCTTCGCATCGAACGCATTTGAGGACTCAAAGGAGATCACCATGGAGATTCTTCGCGCAGGCACCAGGCCGTCTGGCAAGGGACCATCTGATTGGTTCACCGGCACGGTGCGGATCGATCCGCTGTTCAACCCGTTCGACGCCGCGCGCGTGCAGGGCGCACAGGTGACCTTCGAGCCCGGCGCCCGCACCGCCTGGCACACGCATCCGCTCGGCCAGACGCTGATCGTCGTTTCCGGCCTCGGCCGCGTGCAGCGCGAGGGCAGTGCGGTCGAGGAGATCCGGCCGGGGGACGTCGTCTGGTTCGCACCCGGCGAGAAGCATTGGCACGGTGCCTCACCCGAGACGGCCATGATCCACATTGCCCTCCAGGAGGTCAAAGACGGCAAGGTGGTGGACTGGCTGGAACACGTCAGCGACGCCGACTACGGCGCCTGACATCGATTGAACGAAAGGAAAGCAAAATGCTCGCAACCGTTCTTCATAAGCCCGGCGACATCCGCTGCGAGGAAGTCGCCGATCCGAAAATCATGCGGCCAACGGACGCCATCATCAAGCTCTCGGCGAGCTGCATCTGCGGCTCGGACCTGTGGCCCTATCGCGGGCTGCAGCCGGTCGACGGCCCGATGCATATGGGCCACGAATATTGTGGCATCGTCGTCGAGGTCGGCGCAGAGGTGCGCACGGTCCGTCCCGGCCAGTTCGTCGTCGGCTCGTTCTGCCTCTCCGACAATACCTGCCCGCATTGCCGCTTCGGCTTCCAGTCGTCCTGTGTGCAGCGCGAGTTCATGTCGGGCGCGCAGGCGCCTTACGCCCGCGTGCCGTTGGCGGATGGCACACTGGTCGCCACCGCCGAGGTGCCGCCGGCAGAACTCATCCCTGACCTGCTGGCTGTGTCCGATGTGCTCGGCACCGGCTGGTATGCGGCCGACGCAGCCGAGGTCCGAGAAGGATCGACGGTGGTGGTGGTCGGCGACGGTGCGGTCGGCCTGATGGGCGTGCTTGCGGCCAAGGAGATGGGCGCCGAGCGCATCATCGCCATGAGCCGGCACGCCAGCCGCCAAAAACTCGCCCGCGAATTCGGCGCGACCGACATCGTCGCTGAGCGCGGCGAGGAAGGTGTGGCCCGGATCAAAGGGCTCACTAAGGACGTCGGCGCGGACTCGGTGCTGGAATGCGTTGGCACGGCGGAATCCTTCGACCAGGCGCTGGCCTGCTCTCGCCCCGGCGGTACCATCGGCTATGTCGGCGTGCCGCATGGCGTGAGCTTCGATGGCCAGAATCTCTTCTTCGGCCAGAAGCGCATGCTGGGCGGCCCCGCGCCGGTGCGCCGCTTCCTGCCCGACCTCATGGACCGTGTGCTCAAGGGCAGGATCAAGCCCGGCAAGGTCTTCGACCTCAAGCTGCCGTTGGCCGAGGTCGCTGAAGGCTACCGCGCCATGGACGAGCGGCGCGCCATCAAGGTCATGCTTTCGGTGTAAGCGAAGATTGGGCGGACGGCCTGTCCGCACCCACAAACCAGAAAAAGGACAACGACATATGACGATGAGATTGAAGATCGCTGCCCTTGCGCTTGCGCTTTCGGTCGCCACGCCGGCTTTCTCCCAAGAGTCCCCGATCATCGGCGCATGGCGCATGAGGTCGCTCGAGGCCGGTGCGGAGGGAAACCTCAAGCCCGTGCCATATTCCGGCCAGGTCATCTTCACCGAGGCCGGCACCCTCTCGGTGCAGGCCCAGAACCCCGACGCTAAGGCGCCGGACACGCCTTACACGGCGAATGGCTACGAAGCCTATTACGGGCCGGTCGCCATCAACGACCAGGACAAGACCTTCGTCATCACGATCGAGTCCTCCCTGGTCCGCAACCTTGTAGGGAAGAGCATGAAACGCAAATTCGAAGTCTCGGACAACAAACTGGTCCTGACGCCGGACAATCCGGCCGAAGGCTGGCGCGTGACTTACGAACGTTACTGATCGGAACAGCCCGACTGTCAACATGCGATGGCCACAATGGCGCGGACTTCTGACCGAAATGGCGCGATGGCGGAACTGGTGCCAATCATGGCGGCTGTCTTCGCCGGCTTCCTCCTGATCGGCTTGGCGCTACCCGTCCTGCCGCTGCATCTTCACCAGCAGTTCGGCTTCGGCCCCTTCGCAGTCGGGCTGGTGACGGGCAGCCAGTTCGTCGCCTCGATGCTGTCGCGCATTGGAGCCGGAAATTATGCCGATGGGCGCGGCGGCAAGCGGGCCGTCATCGTCGGCCTCATTGCCGCTGTCCTGGCGGGGTTCATTTACCTCGGCTCGCTGGCATTGCTCGACCGGCCGGCAGCGTCCGCATCGGCGCTCTTCGCCGGCCGGGCGGTACTGGGCGCGTCTGAGAGCTTCATCATCACAGGCGGCGTCGCCTGGGGCCTCTCCCTTGCGGGCGGACAGAACTCCGGAAAGGTCATAGCCTGGGTGGGCACGGCGATGTTCGCAGCACTCGCGCTAGGCGCGCCGATCGGATCTGCGCTTTACGCGGCGAGCGGCTTCGCCGCGATCGCACTCGCGACGGTCGGCCTGCCGCTTGCGACGCTGCTTGCCATCCTGCCTATGCGTGGCACCAGCCTCGCCGCGAGCGCCGCGCGACAGTCATGGACGAGCGTGGCGCAAGCGGTCTGGCTTCCCGGCGTCGGAGCTGCTTTCAGCAGCCTTGGCTATGGCGCGATCCTGTCCTTTGGCGCGCTGCTCTTTGCCGAACGCGGCTGGCAGCCGGTCTGGCTTCCCTTCACCGCTTATGCCGCGTCGCTGATCGCGGCAAGGCTGTGCTTCGGCCACCTGCCTGACAGGTTAGGGGGCGCGCGCGTCGCCGTGATCTTCGTGGCGGTCGAGGCGGCAGGGCTGATGCTGATCTGGCTTGCGCCGCCATCGGAGCGGGCCTGACTGGCCTCGGCTACTCGCTGGTCTATCCCGGTTTCGGTGCCGAGGCCGTAAGCCATCTTCCACCACGCAGCCGCGGCCTGGCCATGGGACTCTACACCGTCTTTCTCGACGTGGCGCTCGGCTTCGGCAGTCCGGCGCTCGGCTTGGTCGCTGGGTCGGCCGGGCTGCAATTCGTCTTCTTCGCCGTCGCGACGGCGACGCTTCCGGCGTTGGGCATCGCTCTGCTGCTGGGTCGCCGTAACGCTCCACTATAGAGCCGGATAGTCTGGGCTCGAGATGTCGCGCAACTACGATCGCTCCCGCTTCGCGAGAAGCTGAGGCATCAGCCGAACCTGCTTTTGGTGGCGATAGAGGCCGATCAGGTCGTCGGATCGATCATGGCCGGGTATGACGGCCATCGAGGGTGGATATCGCGCATCGCTACCTTGCAGTCCCATCGCCAAAAAGGGATCGGCGAGGCCCTCATCCATGAGGCCGAAAGGCGGCTCGCCGGCCTTGGTTGCATAAAGATCAACCTCCAAATTGTCGCTTCCAATTCGACGGTTCTTGGGTTCTAACGAAAGTGCCGATACGAGGTCGAGGAGCGCATAAGCATGAGCAAACTGTTACCGAAAGTTTGAGGTGCTCCGCCGATTAACTCGTCGTCGCGGCTCGACGGCTCAGGTCCATTGGAATCTTGCTGCCGGTCATTATTGTGGCAGGCGAACCTCTCCGGGTGAATCGCGCTGCGGGATACGGCCGACGGCCGAAGCCGGGCGAAGTCCAGCCAGCCGGAGGGAGCCCTACCTACGGTCGAATTACTGGAGCAGTGAGGACATGCATGCAGATCGCATCCAAGCCACGCGTCCGCCTGGCAAGCCGTCAGGAACTGGATGGAATTGGGTTGCTCGTCTCAGAGGCTTTCGCATCGTTACGGCCCGTTCTGGCACCGCACATCTTCGAGCCCTACGTCAAGGATGCGCGGGATGTCGCGGGGCGATGGGCGAAAGCCAGCGTCGCGGTGCTCGAAGCCGAGGGACGCCTCGTCGGGACGGTCACCTACTACGCCGATGCCGCCTTTGACGGCATGGGCTGGCCGCCCGGGCTGGCAGGCCTCAGGACTCTCGCGGTTGTTCCCTCGTCACAGGGCCGCGGATATGGCCGCGCGCTTTGCGAATGGTGCGTCATGCAAGCGCGTCTGCAGGGCTCAGGCGGCCTTGCGCTTCACACTGCCTCGTCCATGATGTCTGCATACAAGCTGTATGAAAGCCTTGGCTTCGAGAGACGCCCCGCCCACGACCTTTTCGCCTCCGACATTATTGGCTTTGATCCAGCACTCGGCGATCAGCAGATCATCGCCTACCTGCTGCCGCTCAAGCAGGTCGAGAGCAGCCGCGATCGATAATGTTCGACCGCCGTTTGAACGGACGGAGGCATCATCTCGCTTCCGGATGCTGTCCGCAGCTTCCACCGTTTGTCTCGATGCGAGCAGATCCTAGTCTTTCGTATAGTCAGGCCCAAAACGAGTCGGCAGGTTGTCGGCGAGTTTCAACCAAGGGAGCTTCTCCTCAAAAGCGACATGCAGCGTAGGTGCAAATTTTTCTGGCTCCTCCATCGCTGCCGCAAAAAAATGCATGACATCAGACATGTTCTTTGAGCGGAAGGACAGCGGCGTGCCACAGTGATTGCAAAATGTTCTTTCCACACCGGGAGAAGAGTTGAATACCTTCGGTAGCTTGCCCAGCCATCGCCATTGGCCGTTCAAGACGCCAATATAGGAGGTCATCGGCGCAGAACATTGCCGCCGACAACTTTCACAATGACAGACCACGCAGGCCTGTGCCGGGCCATCGACTTCAAAGGCAATAGCGCCACATAAGCAATGACCACGCATGCAAATTCTCCTTGAGCCAACAAGGACAGCTTCATGCCTGGGCGTGAGGGAGGCGCCATGAAATGCGTCGAGCTGGCGCCCAATTCCGACATTCGGCGCTGGCGATTGTCCTCGCGTGCGCGAGGCGTTGCCTCCAAGCTGCCTTCACTACCCCCTTTCGGCATATAGAAATGTTCGTAGAGTTTCTCCGCCGGGCCGCTGAATTCACGGCCTGGCAGAGTTGTGTGCGTCAAGTTCTGCAAAATGGCGTGGCATTGCGGTGACGTCGGCGTGTCCGCCGCGCAGCCCCCGTGTTTAGCGGAG
>NZ_JAMYSZ010000016.1:0-134716 GCF_040322215.1 Mesorhizobium sp. M0184 | reverse complement strand
ACCCCCCGGCCCGCCCCGCGGGAACGCCCCCCCCCTATGCTGATTCCGCCCCAAATTTTCAAGCAACACCCGGGCGGGCCCGCACCGCGCAACCCCCCCCGCCCCGGGGGGGGCGGGTTTGCCCGCCCGCACCTTTTTGTCCGAGCATTGGATTGCCAAAACCGCTTTGGACTTGGGTCAGCTGGAAATAACCGGAGACGATCATGTCGCGCATCGGAATCCACTCATTCGTCTGGTCGGCGAGCTCGGCGCAGGGCGACCTCGAGCGGACGCTGGCCAACACCAGGGAAGCCGGCTTCGACCTGATCGAATTCTCCTATCTCGACCCCGCCAATGTCGACATTGACGGCTTGGCCAAGCGGATCGCCGATCTCGGCCTCGGCGTTGCGATCAGCATTGGACTGCCGGCCGACGGCGATATTTCGAGCGCCGACAAAACGATTGCCGCGCACGGCGTCGAAATCCTGGAACGTACGATCGCGCTGACCCGCGATCTCGGCGGCCAGAAGGTTGCCGGCATCCTCAGCACCAGCCACGGCTTGCAGAGCGAGGCGCCGACGCGTGACCAGTGGGACCGCAGCGCCGGCACGCTGGCCAAGGTGGCGGACACGGCAAAATCAGCCGGCGTCACCCTCAACCTCGAAATCGTCAACCGCTTCGAAAGCAATCTGCTCAACACCGCCGCGCAAGGCATGGCCTTCATCGCGGACAGTGGCTCCGACAATATCTTCCTGCATCTCGACAGCTTCCACATGAACATCGAGGAGGCCGATGTCGGCTTGGCCATTCGCAATGCGGTCGGGAAGATCGGCTATGTCCATATCGGCGAGAGCCATCGCGGTTTCCTCGGCACCGGCAATATCGATTTTGCCGCGATATTCGATGCGCTGACCGCCATCGGCTACAGCGACGACCTCAGCTTCGAGTCCTTCTCCTCGGAAATCGTCGACGAGAACCTGTCGCGGAAAACCGCGATCTGGCGCAATCTGTGGACCGACAATATGGAGCTGGCCAAACATGCGCGCCGCTTCATTGCGCTGGGACTGGAGACGGCACGGCGCAAGGCCGAGCTTGTTTCCGCAATGCACCGGCCCTGAGCCCTCGCAGTTCCAATCTGGCTAGGCCAAAGGCGCTACATTAGCCGGCAAAACGCGGCCCAAGTTCCTCGATGCGGCGGATCATCGCCTGGAAATCCTCCAAAATGCGCTGGTGCAAGTGAACCGCCAGTTCCGGGTATTCCTCGAGGATGCGGCGGAACATCTTGCGGCTGAGCCGCAGCACTTCCGAATCGATTTCGGCGGAGGCGCTGGTCAGCCGGTTGGTGTCGGCGATCAGCGCCAGTTCGCTGAGTATGGTGCCGGGGCCGGCGGTGCCGATCGGGATGCGCTCGCCGTCGTGCTCGCGGTAGAGCACGATGCGGCCGCTGACGACGATGTAGGCTGAATCGGCCTCGTCGTCCTCGCGGTAAAGCTTGTGGTCGGCTTTCAACATGGTGGTTTCGGCGCCGAAGGCGAGCAGACGCAGCTGTTCCTGCGTAAAGCCCTCGAAGAGCCTCACGGTGGACAGGATGCGGATGTCGTCATCCAGCGCCATCTAGCTATGTCCCCGAACCGTTAGTCCGACTCCTCCCCTACGAGGCCGATCCAAAACCACCTCCAGCCTCAGGACCGTACCCGAAAAGCGCCCCGCCCGGATCGCTTATTTGAATAATGAAATGTTTAAGGAACCAGCTTGTAGCCGCCGCTTTCTGTCACGAGAATTTCCGCGTTGGAAGGATCGCGCTCGATCTTCTGGCGCAGCCGGTAGACGTGAGTTTCGAGCGTATGCGTGGTGACGCCGGAATTGTAGCCCCAGACTTCCTCCAGCAGCACGTCGCGGGTCACCACCTTCTGGTCGGCACGGTAGAGATATTTGATGATCGAGGCTTCCTTTTCGGTCAGCCGCACCTTGGCGCCGCGCGGGTCGATCAGAAGCTTCTGGCTGGGCTTGAACGTGTAGGGGCCGACCGAGAAAGTGGCGTCCTCGCTCTGTTCGTGCTGGCGCAACTGCGCGCGGATGCGGGCCAGCAGCACGGCAAAACGGAACGGCTTCGTCACATAGTCGTTGGCGCCGGCCTCGAGGCCAAGGATGGTGTCGGAATCGGTATCATGGCCGGTCAGCATGATGATCGGCGCCTTGTAGCCGCCCTTGCGCAATATCTTTACCGCCTCGCGGCCATCCATGTCGGGCAGGCCGACATCCATGATGAGCAGGTCGATGAGCCCGCCACGCGCCGTGGCGACGCCTTTGGCGGCGGTCGCTTCCTGCAGGACATCGAATTCCTCATAAAGCGACAATTGCTCGACAAGGGTGCCGCGCAGGTCGTCATCGTCGTCGACGATCAGAATGGTGCGTGAAGTCATGGATCAATCCGTTGTTTTGAAAAGAGATTTCAGTTGACCGCTGCCTGTTTATGCGGAAGCTGACCGGCACAACAGCCGTTCACAGTGATTTGTTCCGTGGCACGATCATACAAGAAAAAACACGATCGCAATGCAGTCGGCGCAATTTTGCCTAAAGGGCTCACCGTGCTCACCGTGCGCGCGCGCCCCGGCCAACCCAGCCAGGGCTTTCTGCAGGCCGGCAAACTGGTGTTTCCATGTGCGCTGGGGCATGGCGGCATCTCGGCCGGCAAGCGCGAGGGCGATGGCGCCACGCCGCTTGCCTCGATGCGGATATTGTCGGGATATTTTCGCGGCGACCGTTTTGCCGGCGGCCGCCGGACGCGGCTGGCGATGACGCCGATCGGCCGCGACCTCGGCTGGTGCGAAGTGCCTGGGGACCGCAACTACAACCGCCCGGTCAAAATCCCCTATGGCGCCAGCCATGAGCGGATGCTGCGCACCGACGATCTCTATGACGCCTGCCTGGTGCTGGACTGGAACATTGTGCCGCGCCGGCGCGGGCGCGGCAGCGCCATCTTCTTCCACCTGGCGCGCCCCGGCTTCACGCCGACGCAAGGCTGCGTCGCGGTAACGGCCCGCACCATGGCACGGCTGCTGCCGCTGCTGTCGGAGCGGACGGTGGTAAGGGTGGTAAGGTAAGGGAGTAGGGGAATAAGGGAGTAGGGGAATAGGGGAGTAGGGGAGTAGGGGAATAGGGCAGTAAGAGTAGAGACAGGGGCGGGCGCGCCGCTTAGCTTTCCTACTCCCCTACTCCCCTACTCCTTTGCCACCCTATGTCGAGAAGGCCGAGCCGGCCGAGTTCGCGGTCCATGGCGCGTGCGATGTCCTTGCGTTCGCCGCCGATGTCGCGAAGCTGGCGATCGGAGAGATCCTCGACATTTTGGTAGGGAAGATTGACCGCGATTTTTGCGTGCCGAAGCCAGTCAAGCACGGCGCGCAGCCAGGCCGGGCGGAGGGTTACCGAGCGCAAGGCGATGTCAGACATGGTGCAATCCGCTTCTCCGGACATCAAATCCGGTTTGATGTTTCTTCGATGCTCAGAGCATGGCGGATTGAAATTCAAACGGGAAACGAGTAGTTTTTTCTGCATCTTCAAGTTCTATTTGATGATTGGAATGCTCGACCGAACCCTCGACCGAACCCTCCTCGTCTGGCACTGATGGCGCGCCTGCTGCCTGGAACCCGTGCGCTGCGGACGCTGGAGGCAGCGGCGCGGCACCTCAATTTCACCCGCGCCGCCGACGAGCTCGGCCTGACGCCGGCAGCGGTCAGCCATCAGATCAAGGAAATCGAGGATCAGCTCGGCATCGTGCTGTTCACACGCACCAGCCGCACGATCCGGCTGACCGAGGCGGGCGCGGTGCTGTTCGAAGCTTCGACCGATGCGCTCGACCTGCTTGGCCGGGCCGTCTCACGGGCGCAGAAGACGGCGCGCGGATCGGCGCTGCTGAAGGTCACCCTCGATGCGCAATTCGCGACGAAGTGGCTGATGCGGCGCGTCGACGATTTTCGCAAGCAGCATCCGGCAATCGAGCTGCGTTTCGACATCAGTTACGAGGTGCGCGACTTCGATCGCGACGACGTCGATCTCGGCATCCGTTTCGGCACCGGCAAATATCCGGGGCTTCGCTCGCACCGGCTGTTCGAAAACGTCATCATCCCCGTCTGCAGCCCGGCCTTGCTGCGGTCAGGGCCGCCGCTCAAGGAGCCGCGCGACCTGTTCCATCATACGCTGGCCCATATCGAGTGGTCGCGCCAGGGCGTCACCTGGCCCAACTGGAGCATGTGGATGGCGGCGGCGGGCGTCGACGATTTCGACGACAGCCGGACCATCGTGTTCGGCAATTCGACGGATGCCGTCCAGGCCGCGCTCGACGGCAACGCGGTCGCGCTCGCCGATTTCGCCATGGTGGCAAACGATCTTTCGGAAGGCAGGCTGATCCGGCCGTTCGAACTCGGCATCAAGGTCGCGCCTGAATTCGCCTATTTCCTGGTCTATCCGGAGACCGCGGCGAATGATCCGCGCATCGTCGCCTTTCGCGATTGGCTTCTTGAGGAAATCGCCAGGACCCCGACCTGACGGTCAGCCCGCCGCCGCGCCGAACCAGCCGATCACCGCGCCGATGAGAAGCAGCACGCCGAGCCAGTGACCAACATCGATGAGCGTCAGATCCCAGCCGAAACCTTCGTAGCGATGGTTGACCGAAAGCGTGGTGGCGACGAACCCCAGCCAGAGAACGAAGCCGAAGATCACCCCGGCAAGCAGGCTCGGCTCGCCGCCGGTTACGGCGCCGATGATCAGCGACATGACCAGCGCCATGACGAGCTCCGCGATGAAGGAGACAACGAAGGGCAGCATCGATTTGCTCATGGTCGCCGGATCAAGCTTGGCGGCCTTCAGCCACGGCTTGCTCAAGCCCATGTACCAGGCCGCGCCGAACAGCCACGCCACGACGGCGGCGACGATTACCGCCAGCCAATTGATTGCTGAAAAATCCATGGTTCCCTCCGGTCGATTGCGCGATGGAACGCCTGTTCGGCGATGCCGTCAAGCAAGGCGCCAGACGGTGGTGCGCTTGACCTCGGCGTCCTCCAGCGCCCGGGTCACCGCCACGTCATAGACGGCAAGCGGTTCCAGTCCCGCCCTCGGCAGATAGGAACGGCCGGGATCGCCGACGAGGATGTTGGCGCCACGCGCCTTCAACGCGACGAACCACGGCATCAGCCCGTCGGCAAAGGACTTGTCGTAGAACACATCGCCGGCCAGCACGACGTCCCACCCGGCATCGCTGCCGATGGGATCGCCGGCGAGGAATTCTATCTCGGTCCCATTGGCCTCGGCATTGAGGCGGATGGCGGTCGCGCAGAACGGGTCGATATCGGCGGCGATCACCTCGGCAGCTCCGGCCTTCACCGCGGCAATGGCGACAAGGCCGGAGCCGGAGGCGAAGTCCAGCACGCGCTTGCCGCGCACCGCCGCCGGATTGTCGAGGATGTAGCGGGCAAGGCCTTGGCCGCCGGCCCAGGCAAAAGCCCAGAAGGGCGGCGGCAGGCCGATTTCGGTCAGCTCGTCCTCGGTCCGCCGCCACAGTTCGTGCGCCTCGTCGGCCAGGTGCAGGCGGATCTCCGGCACATGCGGCGGCGCCATCAGCGCCGTGTTGTCGAGGATGAATTTCCTGGCGCTGTCCGGCGTCAGCGCCGTCATGGCGCCGGCGTCAGTTCGCCCATGCGGCAAACCTCTTGCCATTCGGCCGGCGTCACCGGCTGCACAGACAGCCGCCCGAGCCGCACCAGCGCCATGTCGGCCAGCTTTGGATTGGCCTTGGCCTGCTCCAGCGTCACCGGCTTCGGCATGGCCTTGAAGGCGCGGATGTCGACGCACTCCCAGCGGGGATCGTCGGTGGTGCTGTCCTGATGGGCCAGAGCGCAGACTTCGGCGATGCCGACGATGTCCAGCCCGTCATTGGAATGGTAGAAGAAGCCGAGATCGCCGATCTGCATCGCCTTCATGTTGTTGCGCGCCGCATAATTGCGCACGCCGTCCCATTGCGTGCCGGCCTTGCCCTTGGCCTTGAGGTCCTCGAAGGAGAAGACCGAAGGTTCGGATTTAAACAGCCAGTAGTTCATTGTGTTGCTCCTCCTCAGGTGCCGCCGCGACTAAAAGCGCGTCGCGTTCGACCGGCCTCATGCGACGCGCTTTAGGTTCTTGTTGTATGCATGTCGTCACAAAACCGCTGCACACTTTTGCGCGACATGCATCAGACATCCGCCGGCTTGTTGAAGCTCCAGTTCCACTGCCGGATTTCGACGCTTTCGAACAGCCCTGCCTTGGTATAGGGATCGGCCGCCGACAGGGCTTTTGCCGCAGCCAGATCGGGCGCCTCGACAACGGCAAGAGTGCCGTTCGGCTTGCCGTCGGCGTCGAGGAACGGGCCGGCGAAGGCCAATTTCTTGTCGCCGTTCAGCCCTTCCAGGAAGGCAAGGTGCTTGGGCCGCGTATCGAGCCGCACCTGCAGGCTTCCTGGCTTGTCCTTGCAAATCAACGCAAACAGCATCTTTCCATCTCCGCAATCGTTCGCGATTACATGTCGGTTTCGGTCTTGAGTGGCCTTGTCATCAACGCCGACACAGCCTGGTCTATGGTTATGGTGCCGTCCAGTATGGCGGCGACGGCGGCGATGATCGGCGCGTCGATCCGGCGCTCGCCGGCGATGCGGGCGGCGATTGCCGCCGTCGGCACGCCTTCGGCCAAAGGCAGGCCGGCAAGCGGCTTGCCTTGCCCCAGCGCCAGCCCATAGGCGAAATTGCGCGACTGCGCGGACGAGCAGGTGAGCAGCAGGTCGCCGAGGCCGGAAAGCCCCATCAGCGTCTCCGGCTTGGCGCCAAAGGCGGCGCCGATGCGGCGCAATTCGACGAAGCCGCGCGTCACCATCGCCGCCTGGGCGCTGGCACCGAGCCCGGCGCCGGTGACGGCACCCGCGGCAATGGCAAAGACGTTCTTCAGCGCGCCGCCGATCTCGACGCCGATCAGGTCGTCGCTCGAATAACAGCGCAGATTTTCCGCCGAAAAGCGGGCGGCAAGGTCGGTGGCCAGAGCCTCGTCGCGGGCGGCGACCACGACGGCCGTCGGCAAGCCCCTGGCGACGTCGGTGGCAAAGCTTGGGCCGGACAAAGCGGCGACCGGATTTGCCGGCAGTATTTCCTCGGTGATGGACGATAGCAGCGCGCCGGTGTCGCGCTCGATGCCCTTGGCGCAGAGGACCAGCGGGACGCCTTTCGGCATATGGCTGGACGCGGCCGTCAGCATAATCCGCAACGATTGCGCCGGCGCTACCGCCAGAACGCAGTCGGCACCGTCGAGCGCCGCCTCGATGTCGCTCGTCGCCACGATGCCGGGATCGAGCGTGATGCCCGGCAGATAGCGCGGATTTTCGCCACGGTCGACCGCCGCGACGGTCTCCGGGTCGCGCGCATAGAGGCGGACGAAATGACCGGCGCGCAGCGTGGCCAGCGCCAGCGCCGTGCCCCAGGCGCCGCCGCCGAGCACGGCGACGCGCCATCCGCTTGGCGCCTTGTGCCCGCTGCCGGTCATGCCTTGGCCCCACGCCGGCCCGAACCGACCATCGGGGCCGAGACGCTGTCCAGCGGCCAGCGCGAGCGCGGCACGAAATCGGCGGCGTTTTCACCTGATATGCCGGCGCGCATGCGCTCGATGCCGGCCCAGGCGATCATCGCCGCATTGTCGGTGCAGAGGTTAAGCGGCGGCGCGACGAAGCTGAATCCGGCCTGCTCGCACAGGCCCTGCAATGTCGCCTTGATAGTCCGATTGGCGGCCACGCCGCCGGCGACAACCAATGCAGGCTCGGCCTTGTCCGGGAATTGCTGACGGAACCGGGAAAGCGCCCGCGCAACACGGTCGCCCAGCGCATCCGCCACCGCCGCCTGGAACGAGGCGCAGATATCGGCAACATCCTGGTCGCTCAGCGGGGCGATCGCGGTTGCCGCCTGGCGCACTGCGGTCTTGAGGCCGGAGAAGGAAAAATCGGGCTGCACCGAGCCCTTCATCGGGCGCGGAAAGGCAAAACGCGTCGCGTCACCGGTTGCCGCCGCCTTCTCGACATTCGGTCCGCCCGGATAGGGCAGGCCGAGCATCTTGGCCGTCTTGTCGAAGGCCTCGCCAAGCGCGTCATCGATGGTCGTCGCCCAGCGCTGGTAGTCGCCGACGCCGCGTACGGCGACGATCTGGGTATGGCCGCCGGAGACCAGCAGCAAGAGGTAGGGAAAGTCGAGCCCGTCGGTTAATCTGGCCGTCAGCGCGTGGCCTTCGAGATGGTTGATGGCGATCAGCGGTTTTTTGGCTGCCGCGGCGATTGCTTTGGCCGTCATCAGGCCGACGATCAGCCCGCCGACAAGACCGGGACCGGCGGTGGCGGCAATCGCATCGATGTCGGCGAGGTCGACGCCGGAATCGGCGAGCGCTGCCTCGATGATGCCGTCGAGCGCCTCGACATGGGCGCGCGCGGCGATCTCCGGCACGACGCCGCCGAAAGCAGCATGCTCCTCGATCTGGCTGAGCACGATGTTCGACAGGATTTGCGGCGTGCTGCGACCGTCCAGCGCCACCACGCTGGCGGCGGTCTCGTCGCAACTCGTCTCGATGCCCAGAACGCGGATCAATTCGTCGCTGTCCAAAAATCGTACAGATTGTACTGTCGGCCTTTCCCCGATAGGAGAAAACCCGAAAACCTGCCGGGGGTTATCACGGACGGCGCGTCATGCAAACAACCTTGAAAATCGGAACACGCGGCAGCCCGCTGGCGCTGGCGCAGGCGCATGAAACGCAGGCGCGGCTGATGGCGGCGCATGGCATGCCGGCGGAAGCTTTCGAGGTGGTCGTCATCTCGACCAGCGGCGACCGCATCCAGGACCGGCCGCTGTCGGAAGCCGGCGGCAAGGGCCTGTTCACCAAGGAGATCGAGGAGGCGCTGCTGGCGCGCCGCATCGACATCGCCGTGCATTCGTCGAAGGACATGCCGACGCTGTTGCCCGAGGGGCTGGAACTGTCCGCGTTCCTGCCGCGCGAAGACGCGCGCGATGCCTTCATCGGCAAGGCGGCGCGAACGATTGCCGGCCTGCCGCAAGGCGCCAGGGTCGGTTCGTCGTCGCTGCGGCGCCAGGCGCTGATCCGGCGGATGCGGCCGGACCTCGAAGTGGTGATGTTTCGCGGCAATGTGCAGACGCGGCTGCGCAAGCTCGACGACGGCATCGCCGACGGCACCATCCTCGCTTATGCCGGGCTGAAGCGGCTCGGCCTCGAAGACGTCGTCACCGACCTGATGCCGCTCGAGGTCTTTCCGCCGGCGCCGGGGCAAGGCGCGATCTGCATCGAAAGCCGCATCGGAGACCGCGACGTGGAACAGATGCTGGCAGCGATCGACGACCGGCCGACCGGCGAGGCGCTGGCCTGCGAGCGCGCCTTCCTGGCGGCGCTCGACGGGTCCTGCCGCACGCCGATCGCCGGACATGCGACGATATCGGGCGGAACGGTTTCCTTTGCCGGGCTGATCATCTCGCCCGATGGCACGCAGTCGCATGAAGTCAGGCTGCAAGGGCCGGCGAAGGAGGCGGCGCGCATTGGCGCGGAAGCCGCGGCGACCGTTCGGGCCAAGGCCGGCGAAACATTCTTCGATGGCTGGACCTGACATGCTCCGCGTCCTTGTGACGAGGCCCGAACCGGGCGCGTCGCGCACGGGGCGCCGGCTTGCGGATGCCGGCTTTCAGCCGATCCTGCTGCCATTGACCGGAACCGTGGCGCTGCCGGTCGATGCCGGCGCGCTCGCTGACGCCGCGGCGGTCGCGGTCACCAGCGCCAATGCCGTTCGCCATGCGTCGAAAGAGATCATCGCGGCGCTCGCCGGCTTGCCGGGCCACGCCGTCGGCAGGAAGACGGCGGAAGCCGCCCGCGCTGCCGGGTTTCTGTCGGTCAGCGAAGGCCCGGGCAATGCCGAGGCGCTGGCCGATGCGCTTGCTGGCGGTTGCGCGGGGCAGACGATCGTCTATCTCTGCGGGCGGGTGCGATTTCCCGGCTTCGAGGAGCGGCTGTTGGCGTCGGGCGTTCAGGTCCGCGCCGTCGAGACCTACGACACCATTGTCCTGGACTACTCCGACGAGGCCGTGCTTGCGCGCCTGTCCGCCCGGCCGGTCGAGGCGGTGCTGCTCTATTCGGCCAAGGCGGCCACCGCTATGCAGGCCCTGGCTAGCCGGCCGGTGCTGCGTAGCCTTTTCCAGGAAACGCGCTTTTTTGCCTTGTCGGGACGTATTGCCGCCGCCCTCGGCGATGTCGCCGGCGAAAGGATCCGGATTGCGCCTGAGCCCTACGAAGATGCCTTGCTAGGACTTTTGCAGGCGCCGCGCTGATGGCATTCGCGGCGGCTCTGTGCCGTCCTTGAGAGGCGGCGCCAAACTCAGGCGATTGCCCTCGGGCACATTTTGTTCTTGCTTTGTGCCGGCAGCTATGCTACTAATTTCCTTATGGTGCCAATTGGCTCCAACGACCCGCCCGCCGAGGCGGGTTTTTTGTGTGCCGAGCATGGGCCTTGGCTTGAAACGTGGATTCGGCCCTGCGGCGTTTTGCCAAAACTGAACTCCAAGCCGTGGCGTCATCACGCCGCCCCTTTTCACCGCTTGGTGATGTGCTAGACCCTTCAAACCATCCCGAAGCGAATTTTGCGGAGCCCGAGCATGGTCAAGACGCCGAAGATGCGGCATTCCAAGAGCCGCCGTGAGCCGGTGACCATCGAGCTTGAGCCTGGCGCCGTCTCGCGAGTCGCCGACGAACAGGATGCCGTGACCTCGCAGACCGACGAGGCGCGGGCCGAGGAAGCGGCAAACGCCTCGCAGCCGGAGCCACCTGAAGAGCCGGTGCATGCGGACCAGACCGATCTCGAGCCATGGGAACATGCCGACGCAGCCGCGCCGGCCGGCACGCAAGAGCCGGCGGACGCCGGCGTCGATTCTGCCAGGGAAGCGGAAACCCCATATCCCGCCGGTTCGGATGCGCCGGCCGGGCGCTCCACGGTTTCCGACTACAGTTTCGAAGATGCATCCAGCGGAACCGGGGCCAACGAACCGGGGATCCCAGGTTCCGGCGAGAAGACAGCTGAGACGAGGGACGACCATATGGCAGCGCAGCCGAAGCGAAGCGGCATCAACGGCATCGCCGCCGGTATTGTCGGCGGCGTCATCGCCCTCGCCGCGGCCGGCGGGCTGCAATTTGCCGGCCTGCTCGGTGCGCCGGGGTCGGGCGGCGTGTCGCTCGACGCGGTCAATGGTGAGATCGTTTCGCTGAAACGCGAGGTCGCGGACCTCAGACAGGCCGGCGCCAACAATGACGCATCGGCCAAGGTGGACGGGCTGTCGTCGGCGCTGGACCAGGTCAGGGCGGACGTCACGGCTCTGAAATCGACGGTCGAGCAAGGCGGCGCCGGCGACAATGCCGGACTTGCAGCACTTGGCGACAAGGTCCGGCAGATCGAGACGGCGGTCGCGGCCCTCGGCAAGGCCGGCGGCACGGCGCCGGTCGATCTCGGCCCGCTCAACGAGAGGCTGGCCGCGCTCGATGCGCTGGTGAAATCGGCCGGCGACATGGCAAAGGCGCAGGAAGGCCGGCTTGCGACGCTGGAACAGTCGGTTTCACAGCTCTCGGGCAAGGTCGATGCACAGGGTTCGCAGCCGAAGATCGCACTGGCCATTGCCGCTTCGGCGCTCAAGGCAGCGCTCGACCGTGGTGCACCGTTCGCCGCCGAGCTCGAAACCTTTGCCGCGATCTCACCCGATGCACCCGAGATCGCGACGTTGCGCACCTATGCCGAAAAGGGCGTCCCGATGCGCTCCGAGATCGCCGCCGAAGCGGACGGCGCCGCCAACGCGATGGTCGCTGCCGCGACGCCCATCGACCAGAATGCCGGCATCCTGCAGAAGCTGCTGTCCAGCGCCGAATCGCTGGTCAAGGTCAGGCCGATCGGCGCCGTCGAAGGCACCGGCGTTCCGGAAACCGTCGCGCGCATGGAGGTCGCGGTCAACCAGGGCGACTACGCCAAGGCGCTCAGCGAATACGAAACCCTGCCTGAGGCGGCCAAGGCCGCCGGCGCCGACTTTGCCGGCAAGCTGAAAGCGCGGATGGAGGTCGAGACGCAGATCGATTCGCTCATCGCCGGCGCGATGAAGGCGTGAGGAACCCAATGATCCGCATCCTTGCCTTCCTTGCCGTCGTCTTTGCGCTCGGGCTAGGCTTCGCCTGGCTGGCCGACCGGCCGGGCGAAATGCTCGTCACCTTCAACGGCTATCAATACCAGGTCAGCCTGATGGTCGCGGCGGTGGCGGTCGTTGCCGTGGTTGCCGCGGTGATGATCGTCTGGTGGCTGGTCAAGGCGCTGTGGAACAGCCCCTATACGATCTCGCGCTATTTCCGCGTGCGTCGCCGCGACCGCGGCTACCAGGCGCTGTCGACCGGGATGATCGCCGCCGGCGCCGGTGACGGCGCGCTCGCCCGCAAGAAGACCAAGGAAGCGGCAAAGCTGATCCGCTCCGATCAGGAGCCACTGATCCAGCTGCTCGACGCGCAGGCCTCGCTGCTCGAAGGCGACCATGAAGGCGCCCGCGAAAAGTTCGAGACCATGCTCGATGATCCCGAAATGCGGCTGCTCGGCCTGCGCGGGCTTTATCTCGAGGCCGAGCGGCTCGGCGACCGCAACGCAGCCCGCCACTATGCCGGCCGTGCCGCGGCGGTGGCGCCGCAACTGGCCTGGGCGGCCGAATCGACGCTGGAAGACCTGACCGGACGCGGCGACTGGGATGGCGCGCTGAAACTGGTCGACGCCCAGAAGTCGACCCGGCAGATCGAGCGTGACGCCGCCAACCGCCGCCGCGCCGTGCTGCTGACCGCCAAGGCGCAGGCGCTGATCGACAGCGATGCCAATGCCGCAAGGGCGGCGGCGCTCGAAGCCAACCGGCTGCGGCCGGATTTTGCACCGGCTGCGGTCGTCGCGGCGAAATTGCTGTTTAGGCAGAACGACGTGCGCAAAGGCTCGAAAATCCTCGAGGCGGCGTGGAAGGCCGAGCCCCATCCGGAGATCGCCGAGCTCTACACCCATGCCAGGCCGGGCGATGCCGTGCTCGACCGGCTGAACCGGGCAAAGAAGCTGCAGGAGCTGAAGAAGAACCATGCCGAGTCCTCGCTTGCCGTGGCGCGCGCCGCGCTAGATGCGCAGGAGTTTTCAACCGCCCGCCGGGAGGCTGAAGCCGCCATCCGCATCGATCGCCGCGAAGGCGCTTATCTGCTGCTGGCCGATATCGAGGAGGCCGAAACCGCCGACCAGGGCAAGGTGCGGCAGTTGCTGTCGAAAGCGGTGAGAGCGCCGCGCGACCCGGCCTGGGTCGCCGACGGCGTCGTCTCCGAGCGCTGGGCTCCGATATCGCCGATCACCGGCAGGCTCGACGCATTCGAATGGCGGGCGCCGATGGAGCGGCTCGGACAGTTGATCGACGGTCATGAGGATACGCCGGAGGCGCCGGTGCCGGCCATCGCGGCTCCAGCCAGGCCGGTACAGGAAAGAGCCGGGACGATCGAGCACACGGCGGAGACACCGGGCACAGCGACCGAGGAGAAGACGGACGACCGTGCCGGCGAGGATCATGTGACACCAATCACCGCGGCGGCGTTTGCCCAAGTGCCGGAAGATGCCGAGGCCGTCGAGCCGGCGCAGGAGCTGACGCGGCTGCCCGACGACCCCGGCGTCGATCCAGACGACGCGGCGGATAAATCGACGCGCCGGTTTCGTTTGTTCTGATCAGGGTCGAGTGGACCCGGGCTTATTGGGAATGATTTGATGTTCGAACGCGTTTTGTCGTTTCTAAGGGATCTGCCGTCCGGTGGTGGCGCCAGCCCCAGCGCCGACGATTCGCGCATTGCCGCGTCCGCCCTGCTTTTCCACGTGATGAACGCCGACGGGGTGCGCCAGGATACCGAATGGGAACGGTTCAAGAAGGTGCTGGCGGAAAGCTACTCGATCAGCGGCGACGAACTCGACGCATTGGCGGCTGCCGGCGAGCGGGCCGACAATGAGGCGATCGACCTCTACGCTTTCACCAGCGTGCTCAAGCGCCATCTCGACGCCGAGGCGCGAAAGGCCTTCATCGGCCTGATGTGGGAGATCGTCTATGCCGATGGCGAGCTGCACGAGCTCGAGGACAATACCGTGTGGCGGGTCGCCGAGCTGATCGGCGTCGAACGCCGCGACCGTGTCGAGGCGCGCCTCAAGGCGGCCGCCGCGGCTCCTGGTGCTGCCGGAACCTCAAGCGACGAATAGACAGGATCCCGCCTTCCAATGCCGCCCAAGCCAAGTCCGAGACCAAAGATCCTGATCGTGCTGCATCAGGAGCATTCGAGCCCCGGACGGGTCGGCCATATGCTTATCGAGGAAGGCTTCGACCTCGACATCCGCCGACCGCCGCTCGGCGAGGCCTTGCCGCAGACGCTGGATGGCCATGCCGGCGCCGTGGTGTTCGGCGGGCCGATGAGCGCCAATGACGGCGACGAGTTCGTCCGCCGCGAGACCGACTGGCTCAAAATTCCGCTCATCGAGAACCGGCCACTGCTTGGCATCTGCCTCGGCGCGCAAATGCTGGTCAAGCATCTCGGCGGCAGGGTCGAGGGCCATGGCGAGGGCCTCGTCGAAATCGGCTGGTATCCGCTAAAGGCGACCGAAGCGGGCAGCAGGCTGATGCATTGGCCGGAGATGGTCTATCAGTTCCATCGCGAAGGGTTTTCGCTGCCGAAGGACGCGACGCTTTTGGCGACGGCCGAAACCTATCCCAACCAGGCCTTCCGCTATGGCGACAATGCCTGGGCCATTCAGTTCCATGGCGAATTGACCCGGGCGATGATGCAGCGCTGGGTGGTGCGCGGCGCGCACCGCTTCGAACTGCCCGGCGCGCAGCCCGGCCGCGACCATCTCGGCGGCCGGCTTATCTGGGACATGCACCTCAAGCGCTGGCTCGGCGAGTTCCTGCCGATGATTTTCGGCAAGCCGGCGCTGCGGTAATCAGTTTCGCCCCCTGAGATGACGCACCTTGCGCAGCTGCGGGAACAGCACCGCCCATAGGCCGGCAACAGCGATCGCCCCGACACCCCCGACCACCACGGCCGGAACCGTGCCGATCAACGCCGCCATGGTACCGGCGCGGAATTCGCCGAGCTCATTGGAAGCGCCGACAAACACCTGGTTGACGGCGTTGACGCGGCCGCGAACGGCGTCCGGCGTCCACAGCTGGATCAGCGTCTCGCGGATATAGACGCTGAACATGTCGGTGGCGCCGAGCAGCGCAAGGGCCGCAATCGACAGCCAGGTGATGGTCGAGAGGCCGAACAGAACCGTGAACGCGCCGAACAGCGCGACGAAGCCGAGCATGACAAGGCCGGCATGGTTGCGGATCGGGTGTCCGGCCAGCCAGATGGCGACGCAGATGGCGCCGACGCCGGGCGCCGAGCGCAACAGGCCGAGCCCCCATGGGCCGAGTTCGAGGATATCGCGCGCGTAGACCGGCAGCAGCGCCGAGGCGCCGGACAGGAGCACCGCAAACAGATCGAGCGAAATCGCGCCGAGCACGATCTTTTCGCTCCAGATATAGCCGAAGCCGGCGAACAGGGTCTGTACCGTCGGCCTGTCGGTCCGGCTGCGCTGGGCAGGCTTCGGGATGGTGAAGATCAGCACGGCGGCAACCAGCATCAGCACGGCGGCGGTGGTGTAGGCGGCTTCGGCTGAAAGCCCGTAGAGCAGGCCGCCGGCGACCGGCCCGACGATGGTTGCCGTCTGCCAGGTGGACGAGTTCCAGGCGATGGCGTTGGCGAAATCCTCGGGCGGCACCAGATTGGCGAACAGCGATGAGGAGGCCGGCCCGAAGAAGGCGCGCGCGATGCCGAACATGGCGAGCACGATGAAGACCGGCATCGGCCCGGAGAGGCCGCGTAGCGTCAGCAGCAGCAGGGCCAAAGCGCAGCCCGCTTCGACCAGCACCGCCAGCGCCATGATCAGCCGGCGCCCGAAACGATCGGCAACGTCGCCGGTGACCAGCACCAGCAGCAGCGAAGGCAGGAACTGGACGATGCCGACAAGGCCGAGGTCGAATGGGTCGCGGGTGAGATCGTAGATCTGCCAGCCGACGGCGACCGACACGATCTGGGTGGAGAATGTCGAGAGGAAGCGCGCCGCCCAGTAGCTCAGAAACGGCCGATGGCGAAAGGCTGCATAACGCTGGTCAGGCGGTACTTGGGATTCTGTGGTCATGGAATAAGGCCCCGTGGCAGCGAAGTCGGCCGGCGGGGCACTTCCACGGATGGGCGCTGGTCCGGCCAAAAGAGCCTTTAGCGCAGTTCGGCGCAGGGCGCGCGCAAAAATCCGGCCTGGATCAACAATTTCGTCCTGGCAGATAACAAGCGCATGGCAAATTGCAAACCTTCGAGACTAGCCGAAACACCTCTCGCTTCGTCATCCCAGGGCGGAGCAGGAGCGAAGCGACGTCGCGGAGACCCTGGGATCCATGCCGTGACGTCAGCCGAAGAATACAGCGGCTCAGAACGGCGCTTGTATCCGCAACTGTGCCAGCTACCCTTCAACCATGACCGGCTATGCCTATATGACGGCAAGCCAGAAGCGCGGCACGATCTACATCGGCGTCACCAACGATCTCGGCCGCCGCATGCCGGAGCACAAATCCGGCCAAGGTTCGCGCTTCACCGGCCGCTACGGCGTGCAGCGCCTGGTCTGGTACGAGGAACATTTCGACATTCGCGACGCCATCCAGCGCGAGAAGTCGCTGAAGCGCTGGCCGCGCCAATGGAAGATCGAGCTGATCGAGAAGACCAACCCTGAGTGGTTCGAGCTTTTTCGCGGGACGGGGTGGTAGCGTACGGTTCTGGTCCGCGGCGCACTGCCGCGAGGTAACGGCATGGATCCCAGGGTCTGCGCCGCGTCGCTTTGCTCCTTGCTCCGCCCTGGGATGACGAATTGGAGGGGTGTTCGGCCAATCTCGAAAGCTTGTAATTCGCCATCAATCGTCGTCCGATACACCGGATGCGCTGCCACTCTCCGATATCAGCGATTAGCCTTCAGCCATCCTACCTTCGTCCTAGGGCGGAGCAAGGAGCGAAGCGACGCGGCGCAGACCCTAGGATGCCATGCCGTTAGCTTCGAGCGTCGCAGCTTCCGCTGAACACCAACAGACCGACCAGCAGAACGCGTTCAATGTGCATCCCGCTCGATCCAATGATATCAAGCCGTCGCCTTGGCCTTCCTGCCCCGGCCCTTGACCGGCGTGGGCGGGGGGGCTTTGCGGCCGAGGCCGATTGCCTTGGCCAGCTGCGAACGCGAGGCTGCGTAGTTGGGGGCGACCATCGGGTAGTCCGACGGCAGGCCCCATTTGGCGCGATAGGCGTCGGGCGTCAGCCCGAAATGAACGCCGATATGGCGCTTCAAGGATTTGAACTTCTTGCCGTCCTCGAGACAGATGATGTAGTCCGGCGTCACCGATTTCTTGGGATTGACGGCAGGCGTCAGCGGCGCGGCGACCGGCACTGCCGGTTGCCCGAGCCCGCCTATGGCAGCGCTGACGCTGGCGATGAGATCGCCGAGGCCGGAAGCCGGCAAGCGGTTCTTCTCGACGTATGCGGAGACGATATGGGCGGTCAGCTCGAGCAGGTCGATGTCTTTGCGAGCGTTGTTGTTGTCGTCGGTCAATCTATCTCTCCGTCCATGGGGGTCGCAGAAATTCCTAGTCGGCAAATCTGCGCAATGCAATGACGCCGCACCACGTCACACATTATTTTGAATAATAATACTAACGGCAGCGCGGGATTAACAACCCTGAGCCGGTGCTCGATAATATCAGACAATCAGCAATATCAAATAATCAGGGATTTGTCGCGCCATAGTCGAAATCCGCCCTCGAAGGCGCGTGTGTTGTCGCCGCGTCTGCAATCGGCGGGCAAGTCGGTGAGTTCGTCGACATTGCCGCCGCCGATGACCACGTAATCCGGCTGCATGGCGGTGCGAAGCCGGTCGACCACGTCGAAGACGTGTTTGCGCCATTTCTTCTTGCCGCGCTTTTGCAGGCCGCGTTCGCCGACATAGTCTTCGAAACTGCCGCGCTTCTTGTAGGGAAGATGGGCAAGCTCCATCGGCTGGGCAACGTTATCAACGATCATCGCGGCCCCCAGGCCGGTGCCGAGGCCAAGGAACAGCATGCGGCCGCCCTCATAACTGCCGATGGCCTGCATGAGCGCATCATTAACGACCTTGACCGGTTTGCCGAACTTGGCGGCGAAATCGTAGCCGACCCAGCCCTTGCCGAGATTGGCGGGTTCGGTCAGCGGCCGGTTGTGGTGCACCGGGCCCGGATAGCCCATCGAGACGACATCGTAGTGCAGTCCTTCGGCGAGCGTCTTCACCGCCGCGACCATCTGCTGCGGCGTAAGCTCCGGTCCGGAAGCGGTCTTGCGCTCGTCGCCGCCGGCGCTGATCTTGACGTGCGAGCCGCCGATATCGATCGCAAGCACGATCTTTTCTTCCTCCGATGCCGGTTGCTTCACCGCCTTGGCCATCGCTTTCGCCTCCCAGAACTCATTTCGCTGGATTGATCCAGCCGTTCGGCGGCCCGAATCCAGCCATGGCTTCGGTCGGCCCCCACGTCTTTGGCGCGTAGACAGGGGGCGGCGTGGTGTCGCCGAGCACCGGGCCGACGATGCGCCAGGCGAGCTCGCTGGCGTCCTGGCGGGTGAACAGCTGGCCGTTGCCGTTCATGGCGTCGCCGATCAACCGCTCGTAAGGCGGCATGTCGCCCTTCGAATCGTCCAGCGCGGTGAGCTCGACCTGCTCACCGACCATGTCATCGCCGGGCGCCTTGCGCCGGGCTCCGATCGAGATCGCCACCTGAGGATCGATGCGGAAGCGCACGTGATTGCAGTCGCCGGGCTTGATCGGATCGAAGACGTCGAGCGGCGGCCGCTTCAGCCGCACGATGACCTCGGTGGCGTGCACCGGCAGGGATTTGCCGGCGCGAATGAAGAACGGCACATCCTGCCAGCGCCAGGTATCGACGAAAAAGCGCACCGCCGCGAAGGTCTCGACCGGCGAGTTCGGCGCCACGCCCGGCTCGTTGAGATAGCCGTCGAACTGGCCGCGCACCACATCGTCCCTGGTCAGCGTCCGGATCGCCCGCAGGACCTGCACCTTCTCGTCGATGAGATCGTCGGCCGAGCGGCCGACCGGCGGTTCCATGGCGAGCAGCAAGAGGATGTTGAGCAGATGGTTTTCGATGACATCGCGAATGCAGCCGACCTCGTCATAGAAGCGGCCGCGGCCCTCGACACCGAAATCCTCGGCCATGGTGATCTGCACGCTCTCGACGTAATTGCGGTTCCAGATCGGCTCGAGGAAGGAGTTGGCGAAGCGGAAATAGAGCAGGTTCTGGATCGCCTCCTTGCCGAGATAATGGTCGATGCGAAAGATCGACTTCTCGTCGAAGACCAGATGCAGCACCCGGTTCAGCCAGCGCGCCGATTGCAGATCGTGGCCGAACGGCTTTTCCACCATCAGGCGCGCGCCCTGGGCGGCGCCCGACTGCTCCAGCCCCTGGACGACCACCTCGAACATCGCCGGCGGCACCGCCAGATAGTGCAGCGGCCGCTCAGCGCTGCCGAGCGCGGTCTTCAGCTTCTCGAAGGTCGCAGGCGCCCGATAGTCGCCGCTGACATAGCGCAGCAGCGATGCAAGCCTGGCAAAGATCTTGTCGTCGATGCTGCCCAAGGCGTTGACGATGCCGTCGCGGGCGCGCGCCTGCAGCTTGGCGAGGTCCCAGGGATCGAAGGCGACGCCGATCACCGGCTCGTTCAGCGTCCCTTTGGCCACCATGGCGTAAAGGGCGGGGAAGATCTTCTTGTGGGCGAGATCGCCGGTGGCGCCGAAAAGCACCAGCGTGTCCGATCGTTCCTGGCTCATGGGCGTGCCTCCCTGTCGCCCGTCACGAGCCGGCCTTGGGTTTTTCGACATGGCCGCCAAAGGCATAGCGCATGGCGGACAGAAGCTTGTCGGCGAATTCGGATTCGCCTTGCGAGGAGAACCTGTCGAACAGCGCCGAGGACAGCACCGGCGCCGGCACGCCGGTGTCGATCGCCGCCTTCAGCGTCCAGCGGCCTTCGCCGGAATCCGAGACCCGCCCGCCGAACTGCGTCAACGACGAATCGGCCTTCAGTACGCCGGCCGTCAGGTCGAGCAGCCACGAGCCGATGACGCTGCCGTGCCGCCAGACCTCGGCCACTTCAGCGATGTCGATGTCGAACTGGTAATATTGCGGGTTTTCCAGCGGGCTGGTTTCGGCGTCGGCGGTGCGCTGCCGTTTGCCGGCATTCGCCGACTTCAGGATGTTCATGCCTTCGGCATAGGCGGCCATAACGCCATATTCGATACCGTTATGGACCATCTTGACGAAATGGCCGGCGCCGCTTGGTCCGCAGTGGAGATAGCCGAAGGGAGCGGTTCCGGCATCCTTGGCAGGGGCGGGCGAAGCGGCGTCGGCGCCCGGCGCCAGCGTTGCGAAGACCGGATCGAGATGCTGGACCGCGCTGTCGGGGCCGCCGATCATCAGGCAGTAGCCGCGCTCGAGGCCCCAGACGCCGCCGCTGGTGCCGACATCGACATAGCTCAAGCCTTTCAAGGCGAGGCGCGCGGCGTGGTCGACGGCCTCGTGATAATAGGAATTGCCGCCGTCTATGATGATGTCGCCCGGCTCCATCAGGGCAGCCACCTGGTCGACGATCTTGCCGGTGATCGCCGCAGGCAGCATCAGCCAGGCGCTGCGCGGCTTCGCCAGCTTGCCGACGAACTCCTCCATCGAGGCGGCTCCGACCGCGCCGGCGCTCACAAGCGCGGCGACGCTCGCCGGGTTGATGTCGTAGACGACGCATTCGTGGCCATCGCGCAGCAGGCGCCGAACCATGTTGGCGCCCATCCGGCCCAGTCCCATCATTCCTATCTGCATGGTCTCGTCCTGCCTTACTTGAGGGATCGATGATCTAGTGGCGCTGCGATTGAAGCATGATCTTTTCCGAAAACCGGTCTCCACTTTGCGGGATCATGCTCTATCCGGTATCGCCGATGCCGACAGAAAAGTCAGCATTCTCCCAATGGCCGCTATCGGGCCAGAAGAAAGTGAAGACAATGCTATTGCCCGGGCTATTGCCCGGAGCAATCTCGGCAACCTGCAATTCCGCAAGATGGATGCCGAAAGCATTCGCGGTGGTCTCGGTGTCATGGACGGTTGCCCAATTGTCGCTGCTCCAATGAACCACCGCCCGGGCCAGAAGTTCGATGCGCAGCGCCTTGCCTGCCGGGATGGTACGGATCTTGTGGTTGAAGCGCCATGCCCTGAAGCGCGACACCGTCCTGCCCTCGATATAGCGCTTGACGCCTTGCGGCGGCATGTCGAACACCGTGCCGTCGCGCAGCGACCGCAGCAGCTTGATGTGCTCGGAATGCGCCCAGACGAGCGGCTTGGCGCTGCCGGAGGGCCCGCCATGCCGCAATTCGCGCTCCGGCATGTCGGGACCGTCCCAGATCTGCTCCGGTAGCAGGCCGCCCGGTCCGGCAGAGTTCTCGAACGTCCTGAGCAGGCTTGCCGCACTATCCCTACGGCCTGCCGCCAGCTCGTAATGAGCGCGCTCGCCGACCAGCAGCGGCCAGGGCCGGCCCCGGCCGGTTCCATCGAAGGGCGCGCCGTCGGCATGCTCGCCATAGCCATCGCCATTATAGCGGTACCAGAGCGGGCCCTGCGGCAGTTCGCAGCGCAATTGCGCGTCGATGACCTTGACCGTGTCGAGGATGCGCGGATCGTCGGCTGCCCGCAAGCCGAAGCGGACCAGCGCCAGCGCATCGGGGCTGACGATCGCCTCGGCCGGCTGGTCCGTATCCGCCGGCGGGCGGTTCTTGATCGGGACGTAGCCGTCTTTCGGCGATGCCGCGCCGGCTTTGTCGGGCGGCGCAATGCGGACATAGTGGCCCTCGACGCCGGCTTCATCGCCCGAGGAGCTACCGGCGACGTAGGTCCAGCGTTCGATCTGATCGTTCCAGACATCGGCGGTTTCGCGCAGATAGTTTGCCGGCTCTGTTTTGCCGGCGGCATCGAAGATGTCCGCAGCCGCTAGCAATGCGGCGATCTCGACGGCAAGCGTGAACGGGCTGTAGCCGGCGTCTTCCTCCCAGCGGTCCTCGCCGGTGACGGGGCCGTTGCGCACGACATAGGCGGCAGCGCGCTCGATCATCGGCATGAAGGAGGAGAGTGCGGCAGGCGGCAAATGGCCGGCGCGGCGCAGTGCGTCGGCAAGCAGCAGCGGGAAGGCGCATTCGTCCATCTGGATGCCCGGCCAATAGGCCGATCCGTCGAGCCAGGCGTTCTGCGGCCAACGGCCGTCCGGCTGCTGGATCGCGCGCAGATAGCCAAGGATGCGCAAGGCTTCCGCCGGGTCGCCGGCGGCGAGGAAGCCGCCGGCGGTTTCGACCAGATCGCGCGGCCAGACCAGGTGATAGCCGCCGAGGTCGTCGTCGCCCTTGTTGAAGCCCCACGGGATCGACAGGCTGGCAACGGCTGCTCCGGCAGACGAGCGGTGTGCCGCCAGCACCGCCGTGCTGAGGCGGTAGCTGTTGAGGCCGGACGCCGCATGCCGGTCCAGCGGCAGCAATCCGGCCTGCCATTTGCGCCATTTGTCGACGTAGGATCTGGCTGCGGGCCCAAAACCTTGCTTCAGGCTGGCGAAAGCAGTTTGCGCCGCCTGTTGCGGCGTCGTGCCGAAGCCCAGTGCCAGCAATATTTTTGGGTTCGCAGCCGAAAAGGCGATCTCGCCGGTCAGCGCGACATTGCCGTCCTCGGCGCTGCGGCAGGCCAGATCGAGCCGGCCGCCTTGACGAAGCTGCTGCCAGCCGTCGGAGACGCCGACATAGCCGGCCGAGCACACCTTCCACGGCAGCGACGAGGCGAGCGCCAGGCAGGTGCCGCGTCCCGATGCAAACAGGACAGGCTGTCCTTCATGGTCGTCGATCCAGGCGGTGTTGCCCATGCCGGCGTTGACGAGGTGCGGTGCCAGCAGCGCGTAGACGCGGTAGTCGGCGGCTGCGCCTTTGAGCGGCGTGAACATAATCTCCTGCAGCAAGACGGGACGTTCCGGATCCGTCAGGATGCGCTTTTCGATCCTGTAGGTTCCATCGCTTGCGGTGTTGACCAGCCGGTAGGCAGGCACCCCGTCCGCGAGGGGTTCGATACTGTGTTCGGCGTCGCGTTTTTCTTCCGAGAAATAGCCGTCAGGTCCGGTGACGATCAGCCCCAGATCGCGGGTGCAGGCGCTATCGAGGCGCGGGTAGTAGATCTCGTTGAGGATACCGTGGCTGATGGTGAACCAGATCGGGCAGGCCGGCGAGAGCGCGGTGCCGACGCCGCTCTTGGCGCTCGAGGTCCAGCGTGCCGGAATGCCGGGTGCACCCGGGGCAAGGTTCGTCGCCATTCAATCGGTCTCCAGTGCCATCCCTAGACCAGGAGTCGAACCGGTTTCAATGATTGCACCGCAAGTTGATCGCCGGCCATGGATTGCTGTTGACAGCTTGCCGCCTATCTGCATTTGTCTGATAATAGATAAAAAACAAGATTGTGAGCGTATCAGCCAATACCCCACCAGCCAGCCATTAACCACCAGCAAGACAGCAACTCACGGGAGGAGTATGACATGAGGAAAATATTCGTTTTGGGGGCTCTTGCGGCGATGCTCGCCGCAGGTACCGCGCTTGCCGACACCAGCGGCAAGAAAATCGCCTTCTCCAACAATTACGCCGGCAATTCCTGGCGGCAGGCGATGCTGGACAGCTACGCCATCGTTACCAAGAAGGCGGTTGCCGACAAGGTGGTCGGCGCCGCGGACGTCTTCACGACGGCCGACAAGGAAGTGCCGACGCAGGCAGCCCAGGTGCAGAACCTGATCCTGCAGGGCTATGACGCCATCGTCATCAACGCGGCATCTCCGGATGCGCTCAACGGCGCCATCAAGCAGGCCTGCGACGCCGGCATCGTCGTCGTCTCCTTCGACGGTATCGTCACCGAACCCTGCGCCTACCGCGTCGTCGTCGACTTCAAGGACATGGGCAAGCAGGAAGTCGAGCAGATGGCCAAGTTCCAGCCCAAGGGCGGCAACCTGCTGGAAATCCGCGGCCTCGCCGGCACCTCGATCGACGATGCCATCCATGCCGGCATCCTCGAAGGCGTCGCTGCCCATCCCGAGTTCAAGATCGTCGGCTCGGTGACCGGCGACTGGGACCAGACCACGGCACAGAAAGCCGTAGCGACGATCCTGCCTTCGCTGCCGGATGTTGTCGGGGTCGTCGACCAGGGCGGTGACGGCTACGGCGCGGCGCAGGCTTTCGCCGCCGCCGGCAAGCCACGCCCGACCATCATCATGGGCAATCGCCAGGACGAGTTGCAGTGGTGGAAGGAGCAGAAGGAAAAGGACGGTTACAAGACCTGGTCGGCATCGATCGCACCGGGCGTATCGACGCTTGCCTTCTGGGTGGCGCAGCAGGTGCTCGACGGCCGCACCGACGTGCCGCACGACCTGCTGGTGCCCTATCTTGCCTTCACCCAGGACGATTTCGAGGCCGCGCTGCCGAAGATTCCGAAGGGCGGCGTCGCCAGCCACGAATACACGCAGGAAGACGCCATCGCGGCGATCAAGGCCAACATCAAGTGAGCATGGCGCTATTGTTGCCGCCACGGATAACCGGGTATCGTTGAGGGATGCCCGAGGCCAATGCAGACATCATCATGCCGGACGGCGCCGAAAAGCTTTTCGGCGCCGTCAGTTTTGACATCATAAGACTGGACGGAGCCGAAAAACATTTCGGCGCCGTCAGGGCGCTCGCCGGTGTCGATTTCAGCGTTCGTGCCGGAGAATGCGTCGGTCTCGTCGGCCATAACGGCGCCGGAAAATCGACGCTCATGCATATGGTGGCGGGCACGCTTGCCCCCGACAGCGGGCAGATCGCGGTCCGCGGCGGTGTCGAGGCAAGTTATTCGGTGCCGCGCGCGCAGCAGCTCGGCATACGCTGTGTGTTCCAGGAGCTGTCGCTCTGCCCGAACCTCAGCGTCGCCGAGAACACGCGGATCAACCACGCGTCGCTGCATGGCTTCGGCTGGCGGCGCAAAGTGGCCGATCTGATCGCTGCCAAGCTCGACGAGATCTTCCCCGGCCACAGCATCTCGGCATCCGACATCGTCGGTGATCTTTCCATCACCAGCCGGCAGATGGTGGAGGTGGCGCGCGCCTTCACGGTCACGCAGGAGCCGCTTGAGCTGGTTATCCTCGACGAGCCGACATCCTCGCTCGACGCGCATACCGCCGGCCAGCTGCTGGCGTTCGTGCGCCGCTTCATCGCCGCCGGCAAGAGCTGCATCCTGATCTCGCATGTGTTGGGCGAAGTGCTCGGAAATGCCGACCGGATCGTGGTGATGCGCGACGGCAAAGTGGTCTCCGCCGGGCAGGCCGACGCCTTCGACCGCGACAGGCTGGTGACGGCGATGGGCGGAGCGGAGGCGCGCGAGAAGACCGCCGCAGAGATTGCGAGCGGCAAGCCGGAGCCCGGTCCGCTGCGGGTCCGGGCGCGCCCGGCGCGACAGCAGGACGGCAACGAGCTCGTCGCCCGTGCCGGTGAGATCATCGGCCTTGCCGGACTTGCCGGGCATGGGCAGACCGATCTTTTGCTGGCTATCTTTGCTGCGGCTTCCCGTGCCAAGACCGGCATCGAGGTCACCGCGCCGGTGGCGCTGGTTGCCGGCGACCGCCAGTCGGACGGGATTTTTCCGCAATGGTCGATTGCCGAGAACATCGGCATCCGTTCGCTGGCGCGATTGCGCAACGGCCTCTTGATCTCGCCGCAGCGCGAAGCCGAGCTCGCCGAGTTGTGGCAGCGGAAAATCGGCATCCGTACGCCCGACATGAACAACAACATCTTCTCGCTGTCCGGCGGCAACCAGCAGAAGGCGCTGTTCGCGCGGGCGCTCGGCTCCGACGCCAAGATCGTGCTGATGGACGATCCGATGCGCGGCGTCGACATCGGCACCAAGCTCGAAGTCTACGACCTGGTGCGCGAGGAGGCTCGCCATGGCCGCACTTTCCTCTGGTACACCACCGAAACCGAAGAGCTCGACAATTGCGACCACATCTATGTGTTCAAGAACGGCCGGATCGTCGCCAACCTTCGTCGCGACGAACTGACGGAGGAAAAGATCATCCAGTCGTCGTTCGGCGATGCGGCCTGAGATGACAGCGGTATCCTTCGAGAATGGGCTAAAATCTTCGGCTCGCGCCACGAGGCGGGCGCGCATGCTGCGCAGCCTGCTGCCGGCACTGTCGCTGGCGCTGGTGCTCATCGCCATCGCCTGGCTCAACCCGCGCGCCATCAGCTATTTCGGTTTCAGCCTGATGCTCAATCTGGCGATCCCGATCGCTCTGGCGACGATCGCGCAGATGTTCGTCATCGCCGGCAACGAGCTCGATCTGTCGATCGGCACCTTTGTCGGCTTCGTCGGCTGCGTGACGGCGACATGGCTGAAGGACGCGCCGCTGCTCGGCGTCGTGATCCTGCTCGGGTCGATCGGCGTCTACGCGCTGCTCGGCGCGCTGATCCATCTGCGCAACCTGCCCTCTATCGTGGTGACGCTCGGCATGAGTTTTGTCTGGCAGGGCATGGCCATCCTCATCCTGCCCAAGCCCGGCGGCAAGGCGCCGGACTGGCTGCTGGCGCTGATGGCCTTCAAGCCACCCTTCATTCCGTTCCCGATCATCGCGGCATTGCTGATCGCAGCCGTCGTCCACTTTGGCCTGATGCGCACCTCCTACGGCGTCATCCTGCGTGGATCGGGCGGCAATTCAGCCGCACTCAAGCGCGCCGGCTGGTCGCTGCTGCGCACCAAGATCGCGCTGTTTGCGCTGACCGGCCTGTTCGGCGTTTTGTCCGGCATGGCGCTGATCGGCATCACCACCTCGGCCGATGCCAATATCGGCAATGGCTACACGCTGCTTTCGATCGCCGGCGTCATCCTCGGCGGCGGCGAGTTCGTCGGCGGCCGGGTGTCGCCGATCGGCGCCGTCATCGGCGCGCTGACGCTGGCGCTGGCGGCATCGCCGCTCTTGACGTTCATGCACATTCCGCCCGACTGGCAGGTGGCCGCCAACGGCGCCATCCTGATCATCGTGCTGGCGGCGCGGGTGCTGATCAGCCGCAGGGAGAGGTGAGCATGGCATCGCTGCGGACACTGCTCGCCAGACCCTGGATCTGGTCGTTCTTCGGGGCGCTGCTGGTGTGGCTGGCGACCATCGCCTTCACCGGCGGCTATGGCGGCGGCGGCATGATCACGGCGGCGCTGTCGCTCGCCGTCTTCACCGTCATCGTCGGCGTCGGCCAGATGTTCGTCATCACGCTCGGGCCGGGCAATGTCGACCTGTCGCTGCCGGCCAATATCGGCCTTGCCAGCGCCGTCGCCATGAAGGTCATGGACGGCAATGATGCGATGATCGCGGTCGGCCTGCTGGCAGCGCTGGCCTGCGGCATGGCGATCGGCGCCGTCAACTACCTGCTGATCTGGGCGCTGCGCATTCCGCCGATCATCGCGACGCTATCGGCCAGCTTCGTCATCCAGTCGGTCGATATCAGCTATGGGCGGGGCCTGCAGATCAAGCCGCCGCCGGGCTTTGCCGATTTCACCAACTGGCAGATCTTCGGCATTCCGGTGCTGGCGATCCTCACCGTGCTGTTCACCATCGGCGCCGGCATCGTTTTGCAGCGCATGATCTACGGACGCTCGGTGCTGGCGATCGGCCAGAACATCCGCGCTGCCTGGCTGGCCGGCGTCAATGTCGGCCGCACCCGCTTCCTCACCTACACGCTGTCGGGCGCGCTCGGCGGCCTCGACGGCGCACTGCTCGCCGGCTATTTCCGCGGCGCCAATGTCGATATCGGCAATGAGTATCTGCTGGCCTCGATCGCCGTCGTCGTCATCGGCGGCACGTCGGTGGCGGGCGGCAAGGCCAATGTGCCGGGGGTCTGGGGCGCGGCACTGTTCCTGGTGCTGCTGTTGACCATGCTCAACACGTTCGGCGTCAGCGTCGGCGTCCGCCTGGTGCTGACCGGGCTGATCATCGTCGGCGTCATCACCGCCGCCGGTGGGCAGAAGGCGCTGCGCTAAGGCAAGGCCACCCGGCGGCGAGGGGATATCGATGCGGCCCGCAAAACACGTGGTTCCCATCCGCATGCCAGCGCTGTAAATCCCGTCGCGCTATTGGCCAACATCATTGCGTGAGGTTTGCGTGTCCGATTTCGTCAGCACTACAAGGCACGGCAACGTCGCGGTGGTGAGCATCGACAATCCGCCGGTCAACGCGCTGAGCTTCCATGTGCGCGAGCCGCTGATGCAGGCGCTCGTTTCCCTGCGCGACGAGCCGTCGGTCGGAGCAATCGTGATAGCATGCGCCGGGCGGACCTTCGTCGCCGGCGCCGACATCACCGAATTCGGCAAGCCGGCGCGGCAACCGGACCTGGGCGCCCTAGTCGCCATGCTGGAAACCATCGCCAAGCCGACGGTCGCGGCCATTCACGGCACTGCGCTCGGCGGCGGCCTGGAACTGGCGCTCGGCTGCCATTTCCGTGTTGCCGACCGAGCGGCAAGGCTCGGCCTGCCGGAAGTCAAGCTCGGCCTGCTGCCGGGGGGCGGCGGCACGGTTCGCCTGCCGCGCCTGGTTGGTCCGCTGAAGGCACTCAACATGATCGTTTCGGGAACGCCGATCGGTGCGGCCGAGGCGCTCGCCGCCGGCCTGGTGGATGCCGTCTTCGATGGCGACCTGACCGCGCAAGCGGTGAGTTTCGCCAGCGAAACGGCCGCGAAAGGCGGTCCGTTCACACCGGTGCGCGACCGCAATGATCGCCTCGACCAGGCCGACTTGCCGGCGTTCGACAAGGAAGCGGCAGTGCTTGCCGGCAAAGCACGCGGCCTCGAGGCGCCGATCGCCTGTGCGCAGTCGGTCCGCAACGCCCTGACGCTGCCCTTCGACGAAGCGCTGGCGGCGGAGCGCGACCTGTTCGTCAAGCTTGTCGGCGGGGACCAATCACGCGCGCAGCGGCATTTGTTCTTCGCTGAACGTGAGGCGGCAAAGATTGCCGGCAAGGACGTCGTCAGGCGCAAGATCGCCCGGGTCGGCGTCATCGGCGCCGGCACGATGGGCGGCGGCATCGCCATGGCGTTCGCCAACGGCGGCGTCCCCGTGACCTTGCTGGAAGCGACGCACGAGGCTTTGCAGCGCGGGCTGGCGACGATCAACAAGAATTATGCCGTTTCCGTCATCCGCGGCTCGCTGAGCGAAGACGCCAAGCGCGAGCGGCTGGATTTGTTCAGGGGCAGCACCGACTATGCCGACCTCGCCGATTGCGACCTGATCGTCGAGGCCGTGTTCGAGGAAATGGCGGTCAAGAAGGAGGTATTCGGCAGGCTGGATGCCGTGGCCAAACCGGGCGCGATCCTCGCTACCAACACCTCCTATCTCGACGTCAGCGAAATCGCCGCTTCGACGTCGCGGCCGCAAGATCTCCTCGGCATGCATTTCTTTTCGCCGGCTAACGTCATGAAGCTTCTGGAAATCGTCCGCGCCGACAAGACTTCGCCCGACGTGCTGGCGACCATCGTCGATCTGGCACGGCGGATCGGCAAGGTGCCGGTCGTCGTCGGCGTCTGCCACGGCTTCGTCGGCAACCGCATGCTGGCGGCGCGCGGTGCGGAACTGGAGACGCTTCTGCTGGAAGGCGCAATGCCGCGCCAGGTCGACCAGGTGTTCACCGATTTCGGCTGGCCAATGGGGCCGTTCGAGATGAGCGATCTCGCCGGCCTCGACATAGGCTGGCGCAACCGCAAGGCGCGTGGCCAGACGGCCGTGATCGCCGATGCGTTGTGCGAACAGGGACATTTCGGCCAGAAGACCGGCAGCGGCTTCTATCGCTACGAAGGCGGTTCGCGCACGCCGCTGCCCGATCCCGATGTCGAGGCGCTGATCCGCAACAAGGCTGCCGAGCGCGGTGTTGCACCGCGCGCGATCGGCGCCGAGGAGATCATCGAGCGGACGCTCTATCCGATGATCAACGAGGGCGCCAAAATCCTCAAGGAAAAGATTGCCGCCCGCGCCTCCGATATCGACGTCGTCTGGGTCAACGGCTACGGCTACCCGGTCGGCAAGGGCGGGCCGATGTTCTGGGCGAGCCTCGAAGGCGTGGACAAGATCATCCGGCGGCTGGATCACTGGCACCAGCAGACCGGCAAGGATGTCTTTCGAGTGGCACCCCGGCTCAGGCAGATGGCCGAAACCGATTCCTGGGACGGCGCTGCCGGCTGAACTTGGGACTACCGAATCCGTGCGTCCATGATCTCGACAAAACGCGCGAACAGACCCGCCTGCGACTTTATCTTGAGCTTGCGGTAAATGTTGCGGCGATGAACTTTTACGGTTCCCGGCACGATGCGCATCGCCCTGGCAATCGATTCCGTGGAATGGCCCTGAAGCACCAGATCGACGACATGCTGCTCGCGCGGCGTGAGCGAAAGGCTCTTCCAGATGTGAGCACGTTCGAACTCACTGACCGGAGCAATCGCCTCGTCTTGCTTCGTCCCAACCGGTCCGTCAGCCGGAAGGGTAGGCCAGCGCAGCCTGACGAGGCTGATAACCGCAGGCGCCATGTCGCGCAGCAACCTGGCATCGGCGGTTCCGAACGGCCCCGAAGCGCGCAATCGCATTAGCGAGACCACCAGCGCGTCCTTTCCCGGCAGCGGCACGAAAAAGCCGACCTCCTCCGCAAGCCTGGTCTGGCTGTAATAGGAGCGGTAATATTCGCTGGCATAGAAGCGATCCGGCGCCAATTCGCGCATGCGCCAAAAGCCTTCCTTGCGCTCGACTGCCGCATGGTGGAACGGATCGAGCAGATAAGGCCCTTCCTGATAGAGCGCGACGAAGACGTGGCTTTCGGCCGGCGAGAATGTCTCGAACAGCAGCGGCGGGCGTGAGGCGCCGCGATAGCCGAAGATCACGCAATGATCGAAGCTGACATGCTGGCGGAGCCAGGCGACCATCGCCTTGCCGAAAAGCTCGCCGCTCGTCTCCCGCGTCGCTGCGATGAGCGCAGCGAGCCGGCTGTATTCATCCCTGCGTGAAACGCCCAATTCATACCCCTCCAGACGAGAAAATAGATGAAATATACCACCTGGGAGGTATATACTAGCCGCCATTGGCTCTGATAGCGTTTCGAGACCAACTAGCCGCTGGAGCCCGCAGCTTTGACCGCAGTGCCCGACATCGAGTTTCGCGGGGTCACCAAACGCTACGGCAGCGTGATCGCGGTCAGCGGCATCGATCTTGCCATCCCGCCGTCTGCCTTTGTCGCGTTGCTCGGGCCGTCCGGCTGCGGCAAGACAACCTGTTTGCGCATGATCGGCGGTTTCGAACAGCCAAGCGAAGGTGTGGTATTCATCCGTGGCCGCGACATGGCCGGCACGCCGCCCTATCGGCGGCCGGTCAACATGGTGTTCCAGCAATATGCGTTGTTTCCGCATCTGGATGTGGCGGACAACGTCGCCTATGGCCTACGCCAGGCGCGGCCGCGCCTGTCGTCGCGGGAGATCAGCCTGAAGGCAGGCGAGGCGCTCGCCATGGTTCGGCTTGCCGGCTATGGACGCCGCAAGATCCATGAGCTTTCCGGCGGCCAGCAGCAGCGTGTCGCTCTGGCGCGGGCGCTGGTCAACAAGCCGGCGGTGCTGCTGCTCGACGAGCCCCTGGCGGCGCTCGACAAGAAGCTGCGCACCGACATGCAGATAGAGCTGCAGAACCTGCAGCGCGAGATCGGCATCACCTTCGTCCTGGTCACCCACGATCAGGAAGAGGCACTGTCGATGAGCGATTTCGTCTGCGTCATGAATGGCGGGCGCATCGTCCAGCTTGGGCAGCCGAGCGAAATCTACGACGAACCCGCCGACCTCTTCGTCGCCGATTTCGTCGGCAAGACCAATCTCTTGAGCGGCAAGGTCGTCGGGCTCTCGGGCAAGCTCGTCGAGGTAGCGCTTGCCGACGGCACCGTCATCGCCGCGCGCAAGCGCACTTCGCTAGCCCAGGGCGAAGCCGTCTCGGTAAGCCTGCGTCCTGAATCCTTAAGTCTCGGCGCGCCCGGAAGCGGCCGGCTGAACGGGCTTGTCCGCAACCGGATCTTTCTCGGTTCCACCGCGGAATATGCAATCGAGGTCCAAGGCATCGGGACGCTGCTCGCCAAGGCCGATCATCTGGTTGGCGGTGGAAATCTCTTCAAGCCGGGTGAACCCGTCGCCGTCGGCTTTACAGCCGGAACGCCGCTGGCGTTTCCGGAGAATAACGGGACCAACCAGAGGGAAAACAAAAATGTCGAAATCGTATCGTGACGGACTGCCGATAAGCCCTGAAAAATTCGTCGACCAGTTGATGCGCCTCAAGCGCGGTTCCATCGGCCGCCGCGAGTTCCTTGGCCTCACCGGCCTAGGCATCGCAACGGCAGTAATGGCCCGCGAACTCGGCATCATGCCGTCGCCAGCCTTCGCCCAGGAGGGGCTTGGCGACCGCATGTCGATTGCCACCTGGCCCAATTATCACGACCCGGCGACGTTCGAGAATTTCAAGGCCGAAACCGGCGTTGCCGTCGAGGTGAACGTGTTCGGGTCAAACGAGGAGATGCTGGCCAAGCTGCAGGCCGGCGCCTCGGGCTGGAGCCTTTTCGTTCCGACCAACTACACGATCTCGACTTACAAGAAGCTTGGCATCATCGAAGCGCTGGATATGGCCAAGCTTGCCAATTATGACGGCTCGCAAGAAGACCCGCGCTTCACTGGGGAAGGCACCATCGACGGGGTGACCTACGCTGTGCCGAAGAATTGGGGCACCACCGGATTTGCCGTCAACACCAAGAAACTGACCAAGCCGATGACGAGCTGGAAGGAATTCTGGGACACGGCCATGGCGGAGGGCGACGGCCGGACCATGGTTCATGATTACCAGCTGACCACGATCGGCAACGCGCTGAAATATTTCGGCTTCTCGTTCAACTCGCTGAGGCCGGAGGAACTCGCCAAGGCGGAGGAATTGCTGCTGAAGGTCAAGCCGCATCTGTTCGCGGTCTCTAGCGACTACCAGCCGTCGATGCGTGCCGGCGACGCGTGGATGACGATGTGCTGGACCAATGACGGGGCGCAGCTCCACCGCGACATCCCCGAAATCGCCTACGTGCTTGGCAAGGAAGGCGGCGAGATCTGGACCGACTTCTACGCAATACCCAAGGATGCGCCGAACAAGCCTGCCGGCTATGCCTTGCTCAACTATTTGATGAACCCGAAAGTCGCGGTCAAGGAGCACCTGGCCAACGGTGCGCCTTCCACCGATGCGCGGGTCAATGCGCTGCTGCCCAAGGAGGTGCTGGACAATCCGATCCTCTATCCGGCGGCGGATCTGCTGAAGCCGCTCGAATTCGGTGCGGCTGCGACGCTAACCGATCCGGGCCGGGCCGAATTGATGGCACGCTTCAAGTCGGCTTGAACCGGGCAGGCCACAGGCTCGATGCAGGCAACTCCCCGGCGGACAGATGTCCGCCGGCACCCGGGCGGTTTTTTCAATGCGCAGCAACGTCCTCCGTCACAATCTCCTGACCGCCCTGCTGCTCGGTCCAGCAACGGCGTGGCTGGTGGTGTTTTTAGTTTTGCCGTTCGTGGCGATTGCCGTTTTCAGCGTCGGCGAGCGGGCGCCGGAAGGCGGCTATCAGGCCGCTTTCACCTTGGCGCAGTTTGCCAATCTTCCGGCGCGGGCGACCGCCTTCTGGAACACCATGGTGCTGGCGCCGGCGGGCGCACTGGCCTGTCTTCTCGTTGCCTATCCGGTCGCCTATTACCTCGCTTTGCGCGCACCCGAACGGTGGCGGCTGATCCTGCTGGCGCTTGTCGTCATCCCGTTCTGGACCAGCCTGCTGATGCGAACCTATGCCTGGATGTATGTGCTTGGCGGGCGCGGCATCCCAGCTCTGCTGGCCTATGTCGGGATGGAGGACGTGCGGCTGATCAACACGCCGGGAGCGGTTCTGCTCGGCATCGTCTATGGTTATCTGCCGCTGATGATCCTGCCGATCTATGTCAGCCTCGAGCGGCTCGACCGCCGGCTGCTGGAGGCCTCCGCCGATCTCGGCGCGACGCCGATCTCGACATTCCTCGGCGTGACGCTGCGGCTGTCGCTGCCAGGTGTGATGACCGGCTTCTCGCTGGTCATGATCCTGCTGCTCGGCGAATATCTGATCCCGACGCTACTCGGCGGCGGCAAGGTCTTCTTCATCGGCAACGCGCTGGTCGATCTGTTCCTGCAATCGCGCAATTGGCCATTCGGATCGGCAATCGCCATCACACTTGTGGCGGTTTCAGTGGTCGTGCTGCTTGCCGCGAACCGCATTTCGACCCGGCTTTCGGGTGCCCGCCGGGTGGACCTGATCTGATGCGTGCCTTCGTCGTTGCGGTCTTTGCCTTTCTCTACCTGCCGATCGCGCTGGTAGTGCTGTTTTCGTTCAACGCCGGCCACCACGCCAGCGAGTTCACTGGCTTCTCGGTGCAATGGTACGGCAAGGCACTAGCAAACCCGTTCCTGGTCGAAGCGCTGAAGAACAGCCTGTTCATCGCCACGACCAGCGCCTTGCTGGCGGCGCTGTGCGGCACGGCCGCCGCGGTTGGCCTGGCGCGTGTCGGGGCGCGGACGCGAGCCGTGTTCGATGCGCTTTTGGGTGCTGCGATCGTCGTTCCTGGTGTCGTCATCGGCATCTCGACGCTGGTCGCGCTGGTCCAGCTATTCGGGGTGGTCAACCCGTTTGTCGCTTCGCTGTGGCCGAACGACCAGCCACCGCGCCTGGCGCTCGGCTATGGCTCGATCATCGCCGCGCACGGGCTGTTTTCGATGGCGCTGGTGGCGATGATTGTCGGCACGCGCCTCGGCAGCCTCGACCGCAATCTGGTCGAGGCCTCGAGCGATCTTTACGCCACCCCGCTGACGACGTTCCGCAGCATCGTGTTGCCGCAGATCATGCCGGCGGTGATCGCCGGCTTCCTGCTCGCCTTCACATTCTCCTTCGACGATTTCATCGTCGCCTTCTTCGTCGCCGGCGCACAGACGACATTGCCGATCTATGTCTTCGCCTCGATCCGGCGCGGGGTCACGCCGGAGATCAATGCCATCGCGACGATCGTGCTCGTCGCCTCCGTTTTGCTCGTGGTGCTTGCCCAATGGCAACTGCGGCAACGGAAACCATCACACTGAAAGATAAAAAACATGATTCTGAGAGATCGCATCGCCGTGGTGACGGGTGCCGGGTCGGGGATCGGGCGTGCCGGCGCCATGATGATGGCCAGGGAAGGCGCGCTCGTGGTGATCGCCGACAGGGACCAGGCGGCGGGGGAAGCAACCGCTTCCGACATTCGTGCGGCCGGCGGTCGGGCCGAGGCCGTCGCCACCGACGTCGGCGAGGATGCGGCGGTCGAGCAGCTCATTGCGGGAACGCTGGGCCGGCATCGGCGGATCGACATCCTGCACAATCATGCCGGGATCCAGGTCGGCGGCACGCTGACCGAAGTCGGCGCCGACGGCATGGATGCCTCCTGGCGGATCAATGTGCGGGCGCAGTTCCTCGCGGCCAGGCTGGTCATGCCGTCGATGATCGCGCAAGGCGGCGGGGTGATCCTGAATACCGCCTCGAATTCGGGTGTGTTCTACGACCGCGAAATGATCGCCTACGCAACGTCAAAACATGCAGTGGTGGCGATGACCCGGCAGATGTCGCTCGACTATGCCAAACACAATGTCCGCATCAACGCGCTGTGCCCCGGCTGGGTCGATACGCCCTTCAACGAGCCGTTCATCGCGCAGATGGGCGGGCGGGCAGCGATCGAGAACTATGTCCGCACCAAAATTCCCATGCAGCGCTGGGCCAGCGCGGAGGAAATCGCCGAAGCGATCCTGTTCCTCGTCTCCGACCGCTCGTCCTTCATGACCGGTCAGGCGCTGGTGATCGACGGTGGAGAAAGCATCGGCTGATCCGCCGCTCCCGGCGGGCGGCAGCTGAAATTCTCTTTGGCCTAACGGCCGGCGGCGAGATGTGCTTTCGTCTCAAGGAGAATGCGGCCAACATGGCTGGGTCGCGAGCAGAAACCATCAGCGCAAACGGGAAGGCTGCATAATGGCCGAGGCCTATATCTGCGACTACATCCGCACGCCGATCGGACGCTTCGGCGGTTCGTTGTCGGCGGTCCGTGCCGACGATCTCGGCGCTATCCCTCTGAAGGCGCTGGTCGAGCGCAATCCAAACATCGACTGGGCTGCCATCGACGACATCGTCTATGGCTGCGCCAACCAGGCCGGCGAGGACAATCGTAATGTGGCGCGCATGGCGCTGCTGCTGGCCGGCCTGCCCAAGGAGGTTTCGGGCTCGACCGTCAACCGTCTCTGCGGTTCGGGCATGGATGCGGTGATAATTGCTGCCCGCGCCATCAAGGCCGGCGAGGCGGAGCTGATGATATCAGGCGGCGTCGAATCGATGAGCCGCGCTCCGTTCGTGCTGCCGAAGGCAGAGACCGCCTTTTCGCGCAATGCCGAGATTTACGACACCACGATCGGCTGGCGCTTCATCAATCCGCTGATGAAGAAGCAATACGGCGTCGATTCGATGCCGGAGACCGGCGAGAACGTGGCGGAAGAGTTCGCTGTCTCCCGCGCCGACCAGGACGCATTTGCCGTGCGCAGCCAGGACAAGGCTGTAGCCGCACAAGCCAATGGCCGGCTGGCAAAGGAAATCACGCCGGTGACGATCGCGCAGCGCAAGGGCGATCTGGTCGTTGTCGACAGAGATGAGCATCCCCGCGGCGGCACGTCGATCGAAGCGTTGGCCAAGTTGCCGACGCCGTTCCGGCAAGGCGGCACGGTTACGGCCGGCAATGCCTCGGGCGTCAATGACGGCGCCGCGGCGCTGATCGTCGCCTCGGAAGCAGCCGCGAAAAGATACGGGTTGACGCCGATCGCCCGTATCCTCGGCGGTGCCACCGCCGGCGTCGCTCCGCGCATCATGGGCATCGGTCCGGTGCCGGCCACGCAGAAGCTGTGTGCCCGGCTCGGCCTGAAGCCACAACAGTTCGATGTCGTCGAGCTCAACGAGGCCTTCGCCTCGCAAGGCATTGCCGTGCTGCGCCAGCTCGGCATTGCCGAGGACGCGGAGCACGTCAATCCGAATGGCGGCGCCATCGCGCTCGGTCATCCGCTCGGCATGTCGGGTGCGCGGATCACCGGCACGGCGGCATTGGAACTGCGCGAACGCGGCGGCCGCTACGGCCTCGCCACCATGTGCATCGGCGTCGGCCAAGGCATCGCGGTGGCGCTCGAGAGATTGTGAGCAAGCGTCGATTTGCCGGGCCATTTAATGGCGCGTTCCACCCACTCAAATTTGACCATGTGGACAAAAGCCGGGCACCGCTCCATAGTTCCTTCGCCGATATTCCGGAGAAGAGAGCCGGCTCGACGCGGCGCCAATCAGAGGGGCATGCAATGGACAACAAAAAGAGCAGAATCCAATCGAAACGCGACGGGCTTTCGCGACGCAACGTGCTGGAGCTGGGCGCGCTCGGCCTGGCGGCAGCGATGCTGCCGGGCAGCGCCTTTGCCAAGACCAAGAAGCTGAAAGTGGCGGCGATCTTCGCCACGCCGATCGAGGAGCCGTGGGACAACCAGATCCACGTCGCCCTGCAGAAGGCCGAGAAGGAACTCGGCATCGAATACAAATGGTCGGAGAAGGTGCAGACGGCCGATTTCAGCCGCGTCATGCGCGAATATGCGCAGGGCGGCTATGAGCTGGTGCTGGGCGATGCCTTCGCCGCCGAGCGCGAATCGCGCAGGACCGCCAAGCAGTTCCCGAAGACCGCCTTCCTGTTCGGCTCCGGCGCCGGGCCGGCCGAGCCGAATTTCGGCGTTTTCGACAACTGGATCCACGAGCCGGCCTATCTGTCCGGGATGATCGCCGGAAAGATGTCGAAATCGGGCACGATCGGCGCCGTCGCGGCGATGGGCATTCCGGAAGTGAACCGGCTGGTCAACGCTTTCTTTGCCGGCGCCAGGGAGGTCAATCCCAACATCAATAAGAAGGTCGCCTTCATCGGCTCGTTCTTCGATCCGCCAAAAGCAAAGGAAGCGGCGGTCGCCCAGATCGATGCCGGCGTCGACGTGATTTACGCGGAGCGCTTCGGCGTCATCGAAGCGGCGGCGGAGAAAAAGATCCTCGCCATCTCCAACATGTCGGACCAGTCGAGCCTCGGCCCCGACACCGTGATCACCGGGCCGGTCTGGGACATGTATCCGACCGTCGAGCAGGCGATCAAGCTGGTCAAGGCCGGCGTCTTCACCGCGCAGGATTACGGCGATTTCTCGCGCATGGCCAAGGGCGGCTCCTACCTCGCGCCCTATCACAAGTTCGACAAGACGCTGCCGGCCGAGGTCAAGGAACTGGTCGAGAAGAAGAAGGCCGAGATACTCGATGGCAATTTCCGCGTCGACGTCGATGAGAATACGCCGGTCTCGGACTGAGCGGCGCATCCCTCCCCCTTGAGGGGAGGGTGGCCCGCAGGGCCGGGTGGGGTCCTCGGCGACGCGCTCCATCTTTTTCGGTCTAAACGTCGAGGCAGCTGAGGGGACCCCCCCCGCCTCGCTTCGCTCGGCACCCTCCCCTCAAGGGGGAGGGATATCGGCGTCAACGCCACCAGGATCCCGCCTTGTCAACGCCTGCCCCTCTTATTGAAATGCGCGGCATCTCCAAGAGCTTTGGCGCCGTCAAGGCGAACGAGGCCGTCGATCTCAGCGTCGCGCCGGGTGAAATCCTCGGGCTGCTCGGCGAAAACGGCGCCGGCAAGACGACGCTGATGAACGTGCTGTTCGGCGCCTATGCGCCCGATGCCGGCGAGATCCTGGTGCAGGGCCGGTCGGTGGCGATCAACAGTTCGGCCGATGCGCTGGCCGCCGGCATCGGCATGGTGCACCAGCATTTTCATCTCGCACCGCGGCTTTCGGTGCTGGAGAACCTCTTGATCGGCATTCCCGGCAGATCGGGCCGGATCGACCGCGCCGGCGGGCTGGCGCGGCTCGCCGAGATCGGCCGCCAGCACGGGCTGACGCTCGACCCGGACCTCCCTGTCTCGGCGCTGTCGGTCGGCGAGCAACAGCGGCTCGAAATCGTCAAGGCGCTGTTTCGCGGCGCAAGGCTGCTGATCCTCGACGAGCCGACGGCGGTGTTGGCACCAACCGAGGTCGACGGGCTGTTTTCGGCGCTGCGCTCGATGGCGGCACAAGGGCTCGGCATCATCTTCATCTCGCATAAGCTCAACGAGGTGCGAGCGCTGACGCATCGCTGCGTCGTGCTCCGGCATGGGCGCGTTGCCGGCCGCGTCGATGCGCCGGCCAGCACCACGTCCTCGGAGATGGCGCGGCTGATGTGCGGCCACGAGATCGTGCCTCCGGCCAGAGGACCGTCGATGCCCGGTGCGGCCGTGCTGACCCTCGACGGTATCTCGACATCTCATCATTCCGGCATGGCGCTGCGCGATGTTTCGCTGTCGGTTCGTGGCGGCGAGATCCTCGGCATCGCCGGCGTCTCCGGCAATGGCCAGCGCGCGCTTGCCGAGGTCATCTCCGGCGTGCGTGCGCCCGATGCCGGGAAGATGACCATAGCCGGCAAAACGGTTTCGCGGTTCTCGCCGAGCACAGTGCAGGCGCTCGGCCTCGGCCGCATCCCGGAAGACCGTATGACGACAGGGCTGGTCACCAATCTGCCGCTCGCCGATTCGATGGTGCTGCCGCGCATCGGCACGGCGGCGTTCAGCCGCAACGGCCTGCTCAAGCCGGATGGGATCCGCGCCTTCGCCGAGGCACAGATCAAAGCCTACGATATACGTTGCCCCGGGCCGATGACGCGCGCCGGGGCGCTTTCCGGCGGCAATCTGCAGAAGGCGCTTTTGGCGCGCGAACTCGCCTTCGATCCGAAGGTGCTGATCGTTTCGCAGCCGACTCGCGGCCTCGACATCGGCGCCGCGCGCTTCATCCACGAAAAATTCCTCGACATGCGCGCCAAGGGCTGCGGCATCATCGTCATCGGCGAGGATCTGGAAGAGTTGCTGATGCTCTCGGATCGTATCGCGGTGATGTATGAGGGCCGCATCGTCGGCACGCTGGATAGCGCCGACGCCAGCATCGCCAGACTCGGGTTGATGATGACCGGAGCGGAGGGCCATGCCTGATGTTCCGTCTCGAGGCCCGCACCTCAACGCCCGCCTGGTTCAATCTGGCGCTGCCGCTGCTCGCCATCGGCGCGACGCTGATCTTGTGCAGCGGCCTCATCGCACTGGCCGGCGCCGGCGTCGTCGAGGCTTATGGCGTTATGTTTTCGGCGTCTTTGGGCGACAGCTACGCCATCACCGAAACGCTGGTGCGTGCCGCGCCGATGATCTTCACCGGACTGGCCGTGGCGGTCGCCTTCCGCGCCAAATTCTGGAACATCGGCGCCGAAGGGCAATTGCTGGCTGGTGCGGCGGCGAGCTGTGCCGTCGGTGCAATCCCGATGCCGGGGCCGCTCGCCATGCTGCTGATGGCGCTGGCGGGCGCTGCCGCCGGCGCGGCCGTCGCCCTGATCCCCGCCACGCTGAGGGTAAAATTCAGGGTCGATGACGTGGTCAGCTCACTGCTGCTCAACTCGGTCATTTTCTATGCACTGATGGCGCTGATCGAGGGGCCATGGAAGGACAGTTTCAGCGGCTACCCGATCTCGCCGCCGATCGAGGATACGGCCAATTTTCCGGTGCTGCTCGAAGGCACACGGCTGCATCTCGGCGTCGTCGCGGCGCTGGTCGCGGCACCGGTCATCTGGTTCGTGGTCGCGCGCACCACGCTCGGCTTCCGCATCAGGGTCACCGGCGAAAACCCCGAGGCGGCGCGCTATGGCGGCATCAATGTCGAGCGGGTGCTGATTTCGACGGCGCTGCTGTCTGGCGCATTGGCCGGCCTTGCCGGCGTCGGCGAGGTCGGCGGCGTGCATTTCCAGGTGATGAGCGACATCTCGCCGGGCTATGGCTATTCCGGCATCGTCGTCGCCATGCTGGCGAGGCTCAATCCGCTCGGCGTCGTGCCGGCGGCGATCTTCCTTGCCGCCGTCATGACCGGCGCTGAGGCGATGTCGCGGGCGACCGGCGTTCCGGCCTTCCTCAGCGATGTTATTCAGGGAACCGCATTGCTTGCCATGCTGGTGGCGCTGCTGTTCACCGCCTATCGCCTCCGTCGCGTGGGAATAGCCAAATGAGCGTGGTGCTGGAGCAGATATTCCAGGTCGGCTTCCTGGCCGCCATCATCCGCATCGCCACGCCGTTGGCCTTTGCGACGCTGGGCGAGATGTTCTCCGAGCGCGCCGGGGTGCTCAATCTCGGCATCGAAGGCATCATGCTTCTGTCGGCGATGACCGGCTTCACCGCGGCGAGCCTCAGCGGCAGCCTTTGGCTTGGCGTGCTCGCGGCGGTGCTGACCGGGGCGCTGATGGGCGCCGTGCACGCGCTGTTCACTGTAGCGCTCGGCCTCAGCCAGCATGTCTGCGGCATCGGCGTGACGCTGTTCTCGTCGGGCCTTGCCTATTTCCTCTACCGGCTGATCTTCGGACAGCAATCGGTGCCACCGAACATCAAGGGGTTCGAGACGCTGCCGATCCCGATCCTGTCCGACATACCGGTGCTTGGGCCGGCGGTGTTCAATCAGTTTTCGCTGGTCTACATGGCGATGCTGGCCATACCGCTGGCCGCCTTCGTGCTCTACCGCACGCCTTGGGGCCTAGCGGTGCGCATGGTCGGCGAAAACCCGCGTGCCGCCGATTCTGCCGGCGTCAGCGTCATTGCAACACGCTTCCAGGCGGTGATCCTCGGCGGTGCCTTGATGGGACTGGCCGGTGCCTTCCTGTCGATGGCGCAATTCAACGCCTTCACCTTCGGCGTGGTTTCGGGGCGTGGCTGGGTGGCAATCGCGCTCGTCGTTTTCGGCCGCTGGGATCCGTGGCGATCGGCAGGCGCGGCACTGCTGTTTGCCTTCGTTGACGCCTTGCAGTTGCGTATGCAGGCGAGCGGGCTTGGCCATATCCCCTACGAGGCCTTCCTGATGCTGCCGTTCATCTTCACCATCGTCGCTATGGCGGTGATGTCGCGCAATGCGGTGGCCCCGTCGGCGCTGCTCAAGCCGTTCCGGCGCGAAGAGCGGTAGCGGCGCTTCGCCTTTCACATCGCGGTGAAGCCGTTATCGACGAACAGATGGGCGCCGTTGACGAAGCTGGCCTCGTCGCTGGCCAGGAACAGGGCTGCCTTCGCGACCTCTTCCGGCTCGCCGATCCGCCCTTGCTGCGCCGCCATTGCCGCGTCGGAGACATCGACGCCGAGTTTGTCGAGATCGGCGACCTCGCGCAGGCCATGCGGTGTCCTGATGAAGCCTGGACAGACCGCATTGCAGCGGATGTTGCGGTCGCGGAACTCGACGGCGATGGCACGCGCGAACATATGGCAGGCGCCCTTGGTGGTGTCGTAAAGCACCTCCATCGGCGTCGCCGCCACCGCCGAGATCGACGAGGTGCAGACGATGGAACCGCCGCCGGCGGCGATCATGCCGGGCAGCACAGCACGCGTCATCAGGAACATCGAACGCACATTGACGGCATGCAGCCAGTCCCATTCCTGCAGCGTGGTCTCCAGGAAGGGTTTGATGACGAGGGTGCCGGCATGGTTGAACAGAACCGTGACCGGGCCGAATTTTTCCGTCGCGCCCTTCACCGCCGTTTCGACCTGCGCCTCATCCGATACGTCAGCGACCCAGTGCTCGGCGACATGGCCGCGTTGCCTGATTGCCGCCGCGGTAGCCGCCGCCGCTTCGCCGTTGCGGTCGACGATCGCCACCTTGGCGCCCTCGGCCGCGAAAAGCTCCGAGGCCGCACCGCCCATTCCTGTCGCGCCACCCGAAATGATGGCGACCTTGCCGGCCAGTCTTGTCCCCATGGTTTGCTCCCTGCTGCCTTGCCGTGACGTCGCGGCTTTCCGCTGAAGCGATGCTATCCCTCATCCATTGGATGGCCAAGGAGCCACAGACACATGGACCTGACGTTTCCTGCCGTCACCCCGGCATGCCGCAAAAGGCAGCGCTAAGCAGTAAAAGCACTAACTTGTCCGCCGTTTGGAGAAAATTGTTCTAAGGATCGCGCGAAAATAGCACTCGACAAAGTCTACTGATTTTATAGATTAAGCGCCGAGACGGAGGTCGATATGTCCTATAGCCAGAACGCTCAGACTGCCCGCAAAGGCCAAAGGCTGGGTTCCGACCAGGTGTGGCGGCCGGCCTATGCCGGTGCTTTCGCCTATCTCGTCTTTGCCCTTGCGTTTGTATTCACCGGGGCAGTGGTACTGGGGCTGATCCCCTGATTGTCAAGGCTCTGATCATCGAGGCTTCCTCGGGATAGCGGCCTGCCGTTTGCAGAGATTCCGGAGTTGATGAACCGAATGCCGGTGTGCATTTGCGCGCCCTGATTCCAACGTGATGGAGGAGATGGCAATGCCGATCGAGTTCACGCATGTTCCCGGTAAGATCCACGCTGCCGACGCCAGCTTTTTCTATGACTTTGTCGAGACCGCGACGAAGCTGTCACTGATCGAGGATGCTGGATTCCAGAGGATCGTCATCGACGACCAGGCCGGGCTGCTGACCAATATGGACCTTGCCGCCCAGACGCTGGACCGGACCTCGTCCCTGGAGGTCGTGCTCACGCATTGGGCAGGCGTGATCGAACCAACCGTGGCGGCGCGACAACTCGCTGCCCTCGACGCGAGAAGCGGTGGCCGGCTGTCGCTCAGGATGCTCAGCGAGCCGCTGAGCGACGACGATGCCGAGGCACGTCCGGCCGGCCACACAGTGGTCTGGCAACGCATTGATGAATATCTGGTGCTGCTGAAGCGGTTGTGGTCGAACGACAGGCCGTTCGACCATGAAGGCACCTTTTACAGCATCAAAGGCGGCTATGTGCCGCGCAAGGGGCCGCATGGTGCCGATGTGACCATCCGCATGGGCGGGCAGTCGGGCACTGCGCTCAGGGTCGCGGGCAGGCATGCGGACGTGTTCGAGCTGGCGCCTGGCTCGCTTGCAGAAATTCACCAGTCAATGGAGCGCGTACGCGGCGCTGCTGCCGAACACGGCCGGGCCGGCAAGCTGCGTTTCGCGCTTCCCGTCCGAATCCGTTCGGAAGACAAATCGGCCGCTTCCTGCCAGAAGGCGCTCGAACTTGCCGGGCCGCCGGCGCAGGTCGCGCTGTCGCTGCTTTCCTACGCCGCTTTGGGGATCAAGGAGTTCATGATCGTCGGCGTCGACAGGCCACGCGAGATTGCGACCGCCGGCCGCGAGGCGATCGCGCTCTTGCGCAATTCACTGGCACGGCGCGAGGCCGATGTCCCTCAGCCGGGGGCGTTTGTGTCACGCGCGACACAGGGCGCGCGAGCCGGCTGCTGAACCGTCGTCCCGCGCCTTGGTGACGGGTCTACCACCATTCCGGGAAAGCCGCGTGAGCCGCCCTGGCCAGCGTCGGTATTTCCTGATCGGGAACGGAGCTGTAGGGCCAGAGCAATCGCGGACCGAGCGGCGCCCAGCCGCCGGCCGCCGCCATCGCCTTGTCGAGTGCTGCATCGCTGACATCGTAACGGGTGCGACACGGTAGAACATGTGCGGCGAGGAACGCCCATATGCGGGCCTCGACCTCGGCAGCTGCGACCATGTCGGTGCGGATCATCTGCCACCACTGCACCGCGCCCTTCGGGTTGAGGCAGGCAACGTTGGAATAGCTGCCATGGGCTCCCCCGGCATACCCTGTCGCCAGCGTGTGGCCGGGGACGAAGACGGAAAATCCGTCCAGTTTGCGGCGCGTGTCGGCATACCAGCCGGCGTCGCCGCCCGGCCGCTTGGCGCCGACCAGCGATGGCACGGCCGCACGCAGACTGGCGATGCCGTCGAGCGTCAGGTGGCGCTTGGCGTGCGGCGGATTGTAGAGCACCAGCGGCGTTTCAGGCGCGGCGTCGCACAGGCCGCCGGCAAAGCGCATGACCTCGTCGTCGCTGGGCGGCCACCAGTCGGGCAGCGTGAACTGCACCGCCGCCGGGTGAAGTCCGGCGACCCGCGTCAGTCGCTCCAGCGCGACGCGCGGATTGGACTGGCTGATGCCGATCTGGAAAGGAAGGCGCGCGCGGCCGGCTATGGTTGCGACCAACTCACAAAGCCGGTCGAATTCGGGCTCGGTCTGGCAATGGAATTCGCAGGCCGTGCCATTGGAATAGACGCCGTCGACGCCTGAGGCGCAGAGCCGGGCGATCGTCTCTTCCGTCGCCTGCCAGTCGATCGCTCCGCGATCGTCGATGGCCAGCATCACCGCGCCCCAGATGCCGCGCGGTGCGTGTGCGGGCAAGCGGGCCAGATGGTCGTCGAGGTCAGCGTCCACCGGCGATCTCGTGTTCGCGGCGGGTTTCGTTCGACGCAAAGGCAGCCTCGACAATGGCGATGATCTTGCGCGCATAGATGCCGTCGACCGGCACCGGCGTGTCATCGGCAATGGCATCGCGCATTGCGCTCCATTCGCGCACCAGCGCGTTATGCATCCAGTTCGGCTCAAAGGAACCGGGCAGCTCGGTCCAGACCGTCTCGCGGCCAAGCATGGTGCCGCGGTCCATGTCGATGCGCAGCGTTCCCCGCTCGCAGACCAGATCCATGGCATAGGTGGTGGCGCCGGTGCGATAGCCGACGCTCTGCACCTGGCCGATGCCGCCGCCGGCGAAGCGCAATCCGAGCAGAGCGCTGTCGTCTGCTTCCTGGTCATGGAACTTGGCGCCGAGCATGCCGCTCACCGACACGACATCGTCATCCATCAGCCAGACCAGGCGATCGACCGCGTGGATGCCGGCCGTCAACAGCATGCCGCCGCCGGTCGCCTTGCGCAGATGCCAGTCGCGGCGATTGTGCTCCATCCACAGCTTGATGATCCAGCTCGATCCGGCGAGCGGCCGGCCGAGCTCGCCTTCCTCCAGAATTTGCCTGGCCGCCATGCAGGGCAGGGCGAAATGCATGAGGTGGGCGACCATCAGCTTGACGCCACCCTTGGCCACGGCGGCGTTGATCGCATCGCAGGCAGCCACCGTCGGCGCCATCGGTTTTTCGAGCAGGATATGCTTGCCGGCCTTTGCCGCGCCGATGGCCATTTCGGCATGGAGATGGTGCGGGCTGGCAATGAGGACCGCATCAACCTCCTTGTCGTCCAGCAGCCTTCGCCAGTCCGCGTAGCCGCGGCCGCCATGTTCAGCGGTGAATTGCTGCAGTGCGTTGGCATTTCCTCGAGAGGCGGCGACGAGGCGAATGCCGCCAGCCTCAGGGATTGCCCGCGCATGGGCTGCGCCGAAATCGCCGGCGCCGATAATTCCTATTCCAATCATGGTCCTGCCTTTTGATAGGCGGCGTCGATCAGCGACATCGCCGCAACATAATCTTCGATGGACACCGGCGGAGGCGCCTTTCTGGCCAGCCGGTCAAGCGTATCGCGCATGAACAGACGATAGCGCGTCGCCGGCAGTTCGACCGGCAAGTCGACGATTGCCGCGTCGTCGAGCGTTGCGCAGATAACATGGTCGCCATGATCGATGAGGGTGGCATTGGCACTGACGATGCGCCACTCGAAGTCACCGCCGGGGCGCATCGAAGCAAAGGTGTAACCGGCCTCGACAATGAACAGCGCGCCGGCCTCGTCTTCCAGCACCAGAAGTGCGTGATCCTCGACCGGGCCGGGATGGATGCGGTTCGCGATCGAAACGCTTTTCAGGCCGAGCTTGCCGGTTGCGAGGCTGAGTGCCGCGTCGACGCCGTGTATGCCGAGATTCCTCAACGCACCCCCGCCACCAACCGCCGGGTCGAGCACCCAGGCGACACCGTCGGCGATGTAGCGTTGCGGCGGGCCGTTGACCAGCCGGAACTGGCAATGCGCCACGGGGCCGGCGCGACCTTGCCGGCGCAGCCGTTCAAGGCCGGCAACGGCCGGCCCGAAACGGTTGGGCAGGGGAACAGCGACAAAAGCCTGGTACTGCCTGGCAAGGTCGCGCAGCGCCATCAGTTCCCTCGTATGGCTGGCCGCCGGCTTCTCCAGGATCAGCGGTATCCCTGCCGCGATGATCGCACGTGCCCGCGCCGGCACCATCGAAGGGTGCCCCATCAACAGGATCACATCCGGCGGGCTGGAGAGTATCTCCTTGAAATCTTCGATAAACGGCAGGTCGTGGTGCGCGGCGAACGCTTGCGCTTGGCCAGGATCCTCGTCCCAGATACCGACGATCTCCGCACCGTAAAAGCGTGCGGCGTCGAGGTGCATTTCGGCGTGCCAGTGGCTCGAGCCGGCGAGGATTATCTTCATTCGGAGGCAGCACGTTTGCTATGGGCTTGCAGGATATCCTACAAGTGGCTATACGACAAGCGGCGGGCAAGCTTCAGCGGATGATGAAAGCAGTGGGATGGCGGAACTGAAGTCGATCGAACCGTTGAGCAGACCACCGCTGCTGCACGTCACCGTGCAGGAAAGCCTCCGGGCCTATATCGAAAGCAACCAGCTCAAGGCCGGCGATCCCTTGCCGCCGGAGACGTTCCTGGCGCAGCGGCTCGGCGTCGGCCGCAACTCCGTGCGGGAGGCCATCAAGGCGCTGGAATCGATCGGCATCCTGGAGACGCGGCGCGGCATCGGCGTGTTCGTCAAGGAGTTCTCGTTCAAGCCGCTGCTGGATAATCTTGCCTACGGCTTGCAAGATTCGCTGCGCGATGTCGAAGAGCTGCGCGAAATCCGCCGCGTGCTGGAAACCGGCCTCATCGCCAAGACGATCGAGATGATCAGCGCCGAAGATATCGAAGCGCTGCGCCAGTTGACCGAGCGCATGCGGCAACGTGCCGAGCGCCATGAGAGCTTCGCCGAAGAGGACCAGCAATTCCATCAGCTGCTGTTCCGCTGCCAGAACAATCGCATGCTGAGCGCGCTGATCGACATCTTCTGGATGGCGTTCAACAAGGCCTCGAATTTCACCAATCTCGACAATCCGACGCCGCTGGCGACATGGCGCGACCATCACGAGATCGTCGAGGCTGTCGCCGCCAAGGATGTCGACCAGGCGCGTCGGCGGCTCGATGACCATTACCGGGGGATCCAGCAGGTTATCGCCAAAAACCGAGCAAGCTGAAGAACAACCTGACTATGCCAAGGGAGGAAACCATGCGCATCAGGACCATCGCATTCTCAGTCGCCGGGCTGCTGCTCGCCAGCATTGCCCCATTGACCAGTGTCCAGGCACAAAGCGCCAAGACCATTGCGGGCGGCTTCGACGTCGGCCCGGGCGGTTTTCCCAAGAACTTCAACCCGCTGGTCGCGACCGGCGGCTACACCTGGCTCAGCACCTATTTTGAACCGCTGGTCATCTACAATGCCGGACTGACCGAGATCGAAGGCGACCTCGCCAAGGACTACAAGATCAGCGACGACCAGCTGAGCTATACGTTCAACCTGGTCAACGAGACTTGGCACGACGGCAAGCCGTTCACCTCGAAGGACGTCAAGTTCACCCTCGAGCTTGCCAGGAACAAGGCCTCCGGCAGCCTGTTTGCCGCCCGCCTCGCCAACATCGCCTCGGTCGATGCGCCGGATGACCACACCGCAGTGGTGAAGCTATCGAAACCGAACGGCTCGTTTCTATCCATCCTCTCGCAGCTGATGATCCTGCCGGAGCATGCCCTGGCCGCTCTGCCGCCGGAATCGCTGGCGACAAGCACCTGGTGGTCGACCACACCGGTCGGCACCGGCCCGTTCAAGTTCAAGCGCTACGTGACCGACCAATATGTCGAACTGGCAGCCGATGACGATTATCGCGGCGGCAAGCCGAAGGTAGACGTGCTCATCAACCGCTATTTCGAGTCGCCGGCGGCGGCCGTTGCCGCACTCCGTGCCGGCGAAATCCAGTTCACCTATGTCGAGCCCGACGATGCGGCATCGTTCAAGAGCGACAGCAATTTCAAGGTGATCGAAGGTGCCTCGTACGTGGTCAACTATATCGGCCTGAACCAGAAGGTCGACCTGTTTAGGGATATCCGTGTCCGCCAGGCGATCATGTACGCGATCGATCGCAACGCCATCATCGACAGCCTCTACGGCGGTGCCGCCGAGCCAGCCAATTGCGGCTATGTCGCGCCGCATCTCGTTCCCGCAGGCCTCGAACCCTATGCCTACGATCCGGCAAAGGCCAAGGCGCTGCTGAGCGAGGCCGGCTGGGACAAGATCAACGGCGACAAGCCGATCACCTTGCTGACCTATTACGGCTCGCCGCAAGCGGCCAATGTGATGGCCGCTGTCCAGTCGATGCTGGCCGAGGTCGGCATCAATGTGGTGCCGCGGGTCGTCGATACGCCGACCTACAACGGCATCGTCTACAAGCAAGGCACGCCGGACTGGAACGCCTTTCCGATGGTCTATGCCGGCCTGCAGAACGGCCCCAACCCGGCCGGCCTCAATCCCGGCCTCAACAAGTCGCAGATCCCGCCGGCAGGCTTCAACACCATGCGCATCGAGTTCGACGATCTGAGCACCGCATTGGACGCCGCGCTAGGCCAAACCGATCCGGCCAAGCTCGATCAATCCTGGCAGGGGGTCTGCAAGGTGATGAACAAGGAGCTACCCTGGGCGACGTTGTGGGTGGCCAACCGCTATGGCGTAGCCTCCAACAAGCTGCATGACTTCGTCTGGACGCCGGCGCCGGGCGGCGGCCCCTACGCAGCTCACCCCGAGCGCTGGGACATCCAGTAAGAAACCCGCAACCAAGCGAGCAGGCGGGACCACTTTGCCGCCGCCTGCCACCGCCACGGAAAGCCCATGTTGAGCTTCATCGCCCGCCGCAGCGCCACAGGATTGCTGATGCTGGTCGCGCTCAGCGTCCTCATCTTCATCCTGTTGCGGCTGGCGCCGGGCGATCCGATCGACGCCTATATCAACCCATCGGTCCCCATGTCGGCTTCCGACCTCGAGGGCCTGCGCGAACGGCTCGGGCTCGATCGGCCGCTTCCCGTGCAATATCTCGCCTGGCTGCGCGCGGCGCTGAGCGGTGACTTCGGCTATTCGATCCAGCGCAGCGGCGTTGCCGTGCTGCCACTGGTCATGGAACGCATCGGCCCGACGGCGCTGCTGATGGGTACGGGCCTGGCGATCGCCATCGTGCTCGGCATTTCCGCCGGCATTTTCAGCGCGGTGCGCCGTAACGAACCATCCGACATCGCGCTGTCGGTGCTGTCGTTTATCGGTATCTCCAGCCCGGCTTTTCTGACAGCGCTGCTCGGTCTCTATTTCTTCTCGGTGCTGCTGCGCTGGGCGCCGTCCGGCGGCATGCAGACCGCGGGTGCGCCGTTCTCGGCGACGGATGTGCTTGCGCACCTCGTCCTGCCCGCCTGCCTGCTGTCCGTCGGCCATGCCGCGGTGATCATGCGTTACATGCGCGCCTCGCTGCTGGAAGTGCTCAACCAGGATTACGTGCGGACGGCGCGTGCCAAGGGCGTGCGCGAGTTCTGGGTGATCATCAAGCACGCGACCCGCAATGCGCTCTTGCCGGTCATTACCTTGATCGGCTCGACTGTCGGCATCGCCATCGGCGGCGCCATCTTCCTGGAAAGCGTGTTCAACTGGCCGGGCATGGGACTGCTTCTGGTCAACGCCGTCGGCACCCGCGATTACCCGGTGATCATGGGCGCTACCCTGGTGATCGGCGTTTGCGTCATCCTGGTCAACCTGTTGACCGACGTCGTCTATGCCGTCGTCGACCCGCGCATTCAGGTGGCATGATGGCAATCACGGCGCCAGATCCTACAGTTGACCCGACAGCCGTGCCGCAAACCAAAGGCCCGCTTCGCCGCGCGCTCGACCGCTTTTTTGAAAACCGCGCGGCGCGTGCCGGGCTTTTGGTCGTCATCCCGATCCTGCTGGCGGTTTCGACGTATCCTTTGTGGTGGGCGTTCGGTCCTAACACCATCGACCTCCGAGCAATGAACAAGGCGCCGTCGGCCATTCATTGGCTGGGCAGCGACGGCGTCGGGCGCGACGTCATGGCCCGGTTGCTGCAAGGCGGGCGGATCTCATTGCTGGTTGCCGTCAGCTCGGTCGCCATCTCCACCGTCATCGGCTTCCTGGTCGGTGCCGTCGCCAGCTTTGGCGGGCGTCTTGTCGACGGCACGGTGATGCGCCTGGTCGACCTGGCGATGACGCTGCCGCCGGTGATCTTCCTGCTGGTGCTGGCTTCGATCGCCGGCACCGGCATCGCCCCGACCATCCTGGTGATCTCGCTGCTCTCCTGGCCGGTGCTGTCGCGCATGGTGCGTGCCCGGCTGCTCGAACTGCGCGAGCGCGACTTTGTCGTCGCCGCCCGCGGCATGGGGGCAGGGCTGCCGCATCTCTTGTTCCGGCACGGCCTGCCCAATTGCATCGATATCCTGGTCGTCTACGCCACCTTACAGATCGCCAACGCCATCCTGCTCGAGGCCGGCCTGTCCTTCCTCGGCCTCGGCATCGCACCGCCCGAAGCCAGCTGGGGCAACATGCTCAATCTCGCCCGCTCCACCGTCGTGCTTGAAAATTACCCCTGGCAATGGATGTTCCCGGGCGCCGCACTGGTGCTCACCGTGCTCGCCATCAACTTCATCGGCGACGGCCTGCGCGATGCATTCGACCCCCGCTCCGATCTCAACTGACCTCAAAGGTTCATCAAAATGCCCCTGTTTACCGGCGTCGTGCCACCTGTCGTCACCCCGCTCAATGCCGATTTCAGCATCGACTTCCCGTCGTTCACCCGCACTATCGAGAACCTGCTCGACGGTGGTGTTCACGGGCTGTTTGTGCTCGGCTCGACCAGCGAGGTGGTCTTCCACGACGAGGCGGGCCGCAGGGCCATCCTCGAGCACGCGGTCAAGGTCAATAACGGCCGGGTTCCGATCTTCGCTGGGGTCATCGACCCGACTACCGACCGCGTCATCAACCACGCCCGGATCGCCAGATCGGCCGGCGCCGACGCCATCGTCGTCACCGCGCCGTTTTATACCCGCACCAGCCAGCCGGAGATCGGCGACCACTTCCGCTATATCAAGGATGCGATCGACATTCCGGTCATCGCCTACGATATCCCGGTCTGCGTTCACATCAAGCTGGAGCGCAAGACCACGGTCGGCCTCGCCAGGGAAGGCGCCATCGCGGGCATCAAGGATTCCAGCGGCGATGACGGCAATCTGCGTTACGTGCTCAAGGACATGGCCGACGATCCCAGTTTTTTCGGCATGACCGGTTCCGAGATCCTGGTCGACAGTGTGCTGGCGATGGGTGCGCATGGCGTCGTGCCGGGCCTCGCCAATGTCGACCCGCATGGTTATGTCAGGCTGTGGAAGCTGACGCAGGCGGGCCAGCATGCCGAAGCCCGCCTGGAGCAGGAGCGGTTGTTGAAACTGTTCGAGATCGTCTGGATCTCGCTCGGCAGGACCAGCGCCGGCTCGGCCGGCGTCGGCGCCTTCAAGGCGGCGATGAAGAGCCTCGGCATCATCGCCTCGAACACCATGGCGCGGCCGCAACGCAGCCTGAACGAGGAGGAAACCGCGAAGGTCGACGCGATCCTTCGCGATGTGGGGCTGCTCCGCTGAGCGTCGCGCCGATCCTCTCGATTTCCGGCCTGCGCTCGGTGTTCCGCATCGCGGGCCGCGACATCGCGGCGGTAAGGGATGTCGACCTGACGATCGGTGCCGGCGAGACGGTGGCGCTCGTCGGCGAATCCGGATCCGGCAAATCCGTCACCAGCCTGTCGATCATCGGCCTGTTGCCGAAAAGGGTCGGACATATCGCAGAGGGGTCGATCGCGCTGCGGCGCAAGAACGGCACGGTCACCGAGCTGACCAGCCTCGATGCCGAGTCGCTGCGCAAGATACGCGGCAACGAGATCGGCATGGTGTTCCAGGAGCCGATGACCAGCCTAAACCCGGTCTACACGATTGGCGAGCAGATCGCCGAACCGATCCGCATCCATCTCGGCAAATCGCACCGCGAGGCAGAAGCAGACGCGGTGCGGCTGCTGGAACAGGTCGGCATTCCCGATCCGAAGCGGCGGGCGCGGCAATATCCACACGAACTTTCGGGCGGGATGCGCCAGCGTGCTACCATAGCCATGGCCCTGTCCTGCGATCCAGGCTTGCTGATCGCCGACGAGCCGACGACCGCGCTGGACGTCACCATACAGGCCCAGATCCTCGATCTTTTGGCCGAACTGCAGGCGCAGCGCGGCATGGGCATCCTGTTCGTCACCCACAATCTCGGAGTCGTCGCCGAAATCGCCGACCGGGTGGCGGTGATGTATGCCGGGCGTATCGTCGAATCGGGTCCGGTGAGCGAGGTGTTCACCCGTCCGCGCCATCCCTATACCGCAGGGTTGATGCGCTCGGTGCCGCGGCTCGGCCAGGCCACGGCGCTGAAGGCGGCGGGAACGCCGCTGCCGACCATTGCCGGAAATGTTCCGTCGCTCGCCTTGCTGCCCAAGGGCTGTTCCTTCGCGCCGCGTTGCCCGATGGCTATCGCTGCCTGCCGCGCCGCGGTCCCGCCATTGTTTGGGGCGACGCCGACCCAGCAAAGCCGCTGCCTGCGTTGGGAGGAGCTCTGATGGCCGACGCCCCTTTCCTCGCTGTCAAAAACCTGACCAAGCATTTTGCGCCGACAGCGTTCTCGCGCGGACCCGTCGTAAGGGCGTTGGAGGATATTTCTTTCGATATCGGGCGTGGCCAGGTGGTCGGTCTGGTCGGCGAATCCGGCTCCGGCAAGACGACGATCGGCCGCTCGGTGCTGCGTCTGATCGAGCCGACATCCGGCCAAATCAGCTATGACGGCACCGACATCACCAGGCTGGGTGCCGCCCAGTTGCGCCGCCAGCGCCGCAAGATGCAGTATATTTTCCAGGATCCCTTCGCCAGCCTGTCGCCGCGCATGACGATCGGGCAGATCCTCACCGAAGGCCTGGACATTCAAGGCATCGGCAAGAAGTCCGAGCGGCGGGTGAAGGCCGAGAAGGCACTTGCCGCGGTCGAGTTGCCGGTCGACGCCTATGACCGCTACGCCCATGAATTTTCGGGCGGCCAGCGCCAGCGCATCGGCATCGCCCGGGCGCTGACGCTCGAGCCGGAATTCATCGTTGCCGACGAGCCGGTCTCGGCACTCGACGTCTCGATCCAGGCGCAAATCATCAATCTGTTGCGCGACCTGCAGCTCCGGCTCGGCCTGACCATGCTGTTCATTTCGCACGATCTGGCTGTCGTCGAGTACATCTGCGACACGGTCATCGTGCTCTATCTCGGGCGCATCATGGAGGTTGCGCCGGCGGCCGAGCTTTATGCCCGTCCCCAGCATCCCTACACGCGCGCGCTGCTGTCAGCCATTCCGTCGCTCGATCCGCTGGCCAGGCAAAGCCGGCAGGTGCTCAAAGGCGATATTCCAAGCCCGGCAAACCCGCCGTCGGGCTGCGTTTTCCGAACCCGTTGCCCGTTCGCGCTGGAAGCTTGCGCCGGGGCTGTACCGCCGCTGAGGGCGACAGCCGAGGGCCATCTGAAGGCCTGCATTCGCGACGACATCGCTTAGGTTTTCTGCCCTCGGCCTACGGGAGAACTTGGGCGAGATGGACAAGGTCGTCGGCCACAAAGTCCCAGCTCTCAAGAGGCGAGAGATCGGTCGTCTGCGCCGGGCCATGCTCTTTTGGCCGAGCAACAAAGGCGGTTCCGATACCGCACCTTCGTGCCGCCGCCAGGTCGTCATTGTGCGCGGCGATTAACACGGCCTCCGCAGGTCGCACCCCCAGGATCTCCACTGCGCGGAGATAAGCCTGCGGCGCAGGCTTGTAGGTGCCGAACACATCCGAGCCAAGGACGGTGTCCCAAGGCAGGCCGGCGCGCTTGGCCATATCCAGCAACAGCCGGGTATTGGCCCCTGATAAGGGCACGATGATGAAGCGTTCCTTTAGCCTCGCAAGGCCTTTCAGCGAATCGGGCCACGGCTCCAGCCGGTGCCAGGCGAGGTTGAGTTCCTCAAGTTCGGCGGTCGGCAGCTCGGATGGGGCCAGCCCGAACTGGACGAGGGTGGCGTCCAGATTCTCCCTGTTGATTACGTCAAGTGACACGAAAGGCCGCTGCCCCGTCCGCACCGCCTCGGTCGAGGCGTCATAGCGCGACGCCCACGCATCGGCGAATTCACCGGGATCGACCTGCTCTGCACCAACTCGCGCGAGGAAGGCGCCGGCCTCCCTTGCGATACCGCTGCGCCAATCAACGACGGTTCCCAGAACATCGAAGAATAGGACTCGAGTGGCGGTCATATTGAGCTTTCCGGTCGGGTTGCGGTTGGTGTCCTGCGGCATCGGTCGCGATAGCACGGATCGACCTCGTCGAGCTGCTGATCAGATAGTCGAAATGTTTAAAAGCCTGAGCGCGAAGGTGGTTCCCCCGGGCTCATTGAAACGTCGCCGACGCCAACCCATATGCAATGCGCGTCGGATGTTTCCTCCCATTCGTCCGGCGCGTTCCCCTCTGAAGGTTTTCGACCTTCACATCTGGCCGGGCTTTGCAGCCCGGCCTTTTTTTGCGGGGTAAGTGAGCGAGCCGAGATCATGGCGCAGGCGTGCCCAGCGTATCGATGCGTTTCGCCAGCGCCGCGGGATCGCCAAGCACGCGCAGCGTCTTCAGCCGAGCTGTACCGCCGGCGGCGATCGAGACGCCCGATGCCGGCACGCCAAGCGCCTTAGCAACCAGCCTTTCCAGCGCTCGATTGGCGGCTCCGTTTTCCGGCACGGCGCGGACGCGGGCTTTTAGATAGCTTCGCCCATCCACCGATGTTTCGATGCCCTCCAGCCTGTCCATCGCCGCTTTCGGCGTCAGCCGGACGAACAGGTCGATGCCGTCGGCGCGCGTGCGGAACGGCGCACTCATGGACGCCCTGGGCTCAGACGACCAGCGAAAGCACGGTGGTGAGCAGGAACTGCCGGATAAAGAACAGGATCAGCAGCAGGATGATCGGCGAGATGTCGATGCCGCCGAGGTCGGGCATGAAGCGGCGGATCGGCCGAAGCGCCGGCTCGGTCAGCCGATAGAGCATGTTGCTGATGGTGTCGACGAACTGGTTGCGAGAGTTGACGACGTTGAAGGCGTAGAGCCAGGAAAATATCGCCGAGGCGATGATGATCCACCAGTAAAGGTCAAGCGCCATGACAATGGTCTGAATGAGGGCGATCATGCCGGTCTCCGATTGCTGCCGACATGTAGCCACTGTAGGTGAAAGCGGCAAGAGCCGTCTTCCGCCGCATGGGCGAGGGCGCACGAACGGCCGAACGGCATTTCGGCAGCAAGCGCAGCCTTGACAGGAAACCGCAGCGGCCGATAAAAGCCCCATCCGCTGGACGGGGCTGTAGCTCAGCTGGGAGAGCGCGTCGTTCGCAATGACGAGGTCAGGAGTTCGATCCTCCTCAGCTCCACCAGCGGATTTTTAGAATCCCTTGCCTGGTTGCATGCCGAAGACCCGCTTGGAGTCCATGGCTATCCTCAGCTGAAGCAACCGAATGCATCGCGGGCCTCTGCCGGCTTGGCACTATCGTTGCCGAGTGGATTCACATCGGCAACGTAAAGACCCTCTACACCAGTAGCGTATGCGGCCTATTGCCACTGCGCCTCGTCCTTGCCAGACTTGGTCCGTCTTCAAAACCGAGGGGAATTCACCATGACCAGCGCGACAAGGCGTGATTTTGTAGGTCTTACAGGAATGGCAGCGACTGCCCTGGCCGGTGCTGTTGCAACACGAGCTACCGCTGCGGAAAGCGACGTATCGCCATCATTCGATGAGGTTCTTCAAGAGTACAATCAAAACAACACAGAAAGGACTAGATCAAAGCTGGCGATCTATGTGGTCCTTTCTCATCTGCACGCCAGTCTCGAGGAGGAATTTAGCGACCTTGGGCTAGAGCTGCCTTTAGGGAAAAAAGCGTTGCCATCGAACCTGCCGGCCAATTTCGCGGACGCGCAGGTTGCACCCCTTCCTTGGCTCTTCAAGCCCTCGGAAGTTACCGACCACGAACGAAACGGCTATGCGACAATTGCAATGCGAATGAACGCAGTGATGGCAAGACACACCGCCGACGTGAGTGTCGGGGTTTCGCATATCATGTCGCACAAGGGATAGCCGCGACCTTGCCGGCGAGCACGGCACGTCAGGCGAGCACAACGCCGGCCGGCGATTTGTTGTTGCGGGCGAACCGACTGCCTGTTTTCGCGAGGCGACTGCGCTGCGAGAGTCCTCACAATGGATAAATCCTTCCGGGACGCGCCGCGCGAGATAGCAAAGCTCTCGGCACCCCGGCCAGTGGGAGTTGTCAGCCGTCCGCGCGTAGTGGCGCTGCTTTCGCAGGCCCTCGACAGTGGTGCATGCTGGCTGGCTGCGCCTGGTGGATACGGCAAGACCACCGCGGTGATCGACTTTCTGGAACACGGCGGGCTGGAACAAGGCGGGCTGAAGCAAGGCGAATCGGCGTACAACTGGTATCGGGTCGACACCGAGGACCAGGACGTTGCTCGCCTTTTCCACTATCTGACGCTGTCGCTCGACGGCACGCATGCCGGCATGCCGGTGTTTGGTCCGGAATATGCCGACAATTCCGACGATTTCGCGCGGCTGTTCTTCCGCACCTATTTCTCGCGGCTTGATCCGGGCACGATCCTGGTCCTCGACGATCTGCATCGTGCCGATGCGCCAGGCTTTCGCCGGACGCTGGCGATCCTGTTGCGCGAACGCCCCAACACCGTCCGCTGCATCTGCACATCGCGGATGCTGCCCGAGGGCGATGTCGCCGACCTCGTGCTGTCGGGACAGTTGCCGGTGCTCAACCAAACGCTGCTGGAGTTTTCGCCTGCGGAGGCTCGCAACCTCGTCACCGCCCGCTCGCAATCGCCGTCCGAGGTCGGCGACATTTCGGAGGCGCGCGGCTGGGCGGTAGGCCTTCTCCTGCTGGCCAACGCCGGAATGTACTACCCGCTTTCGCAGACCGGCCTTGCCGGAGGCGCCGGCCTTCGGGAGATTGTCGGACGTTATTTCCTGCGCGACATCGCGCCGGAGGACCAGGATCTGCTTATCAGGCTCAACGTTCTGCCGGAGATCAGCACGGAGCTTGCCGATGCGTTCCTGGGCTCGCCGCAGGCTGCTCGCCTGCTGGTGCGGCTGCAGCATCGCCAGCTGCTGATCACGCGCGACGGTCCGGGCGGCGCCGCCTTCCAGCTGCATGACTTGTTGCGCGAATACCTTGCCGGCCTACTGGACCGGCGCGTGACGGAAGCGGACCGTTCCAGGCTGCGCGAGCAGGCAGCAAAGGTCCTGCACGAGGCAGACAAAACCGACGCGGCAATCGTGCTGGCGTTGCAGGCGGGCGCCTGGCCGCTGGCACGCCAGCTCATTCTGGAGTGCGCTAACGGCGTTCTCTCGCAAGGGCGCAGGGCCAGCTTCGTCGAATGGTGCAACAGGCTGCCCCCCGACCAGATGGACGGGTGGGTCCATTATTGGCTGGGCGTCGCCTTCGCATCGGACGATGCGAAGGCCGAACCGCACTTCTCCAAGGCATGGCAAGCATTCGAGAACACCGACATGCGCGGCCAATGCCTGACGGTCGCGCGGGCGGTCGTAGTCAAGACCGCCAGCTGGCGTACGCATGAGGGGCTGGCGGATTGGACGCGCCGAGCCTCACAGGTTCTTGCCAAGGGATTGCCGGAGTTGGATCCGGAGGAACTCATGATGGTCAGGCTCGGCATCCTGCGGGCCGTCGATTTCGCCGAACCTGGCGAATTCGACGCCCATGACGCGAAGCGCCTCGTGAATGATATCCAGCAGCGCCTGACACATCTGCCGATCGAGGATTCGGTCGAGTTGCGCCTGCTGGCAAGCGAAGCGCTCATCGACTACGCGACCTCGTCGGGGCAGCGCGACATTTTTGCCAATGCCGTGGACAGCGTTGCCGCCGATCTCGAACATCCGGATATCCCGCCGCTGGTGCTCGGCATGTGGCTGGTGTCCTTTGGCTCGGCCAGCGGCCGTTACTTCCCCTATTCGCGGCGCGGTTTTGTCTATGCCTCGGCCGAGGATGCGTTGCGACGCGCAACGGCGATAGGCGAGCAGCACGCCTTACGGGGCGTCGAGTTCAGCGCCCTCTATCAGCTTCAATTGCTGATGAAGCTTCACAACAGGTTCTCGGAATTCAATGCGCTCGTCTCCCGGCTGGGCGAGATCGCGGACAGCAGGTTCACAACCCAGGTCGCTGTAGTCGCCGACTGCCACGCGGCGATGCACACGCGCAACGGCGACTTCGTCAAGGCTTATCTCGACTGCGATGCCTTCATGGATGCGATCGAGCGGGCGAATGAGCCGATGATCGAACGCTGGCCGCATTACGTCACCAAATACCAGGTCCTGCTGGCCGATCGGCGTCCAGCGGAGGCCATTGCGCTACTCCAGGAGATCGTCGAAAGGCTGAGCGGCGGCCCTCGCCAGCGCGTCGAACTCAACATTCTGGCCGCTCAGGCCCTGGAGCAGAAGTGGAAAGGCGGCGCGTCCTATGGCACTCGTCTGGCTGAATTCATGGAGGTGTTGCGCCAGGTCAACCCCTCCGCAATCCTGCTCAACCTGCCGGACTTATTGGCCGAGCTGGTCGCCGATGCGCTGGAGCGAAAGATCGACGTCGATCTCTGCCGCCGCGTCGTTCGGGCGCGATACCTGGTCCCGCCCGCTGGCCGACCCGCCCAGTGGCCTTGGCTGCTCAGGATCCACTTGATGGGAGGCTTCCGCCTCGAAATCGATGGCGCCGAGGTCGCGCCCGGTGCCAAACCGACCCGCGCGCTCGACATATTGCGCATTATCTGCCTGTCGAGGGACCAGGTCTGTTCGGTGGAAACCCTGCAGGATTGGCTCTGGCCCGACCTCGACGGCGACCAGGCCAAAGCGGCCTTGGAGCAGGCGCTGCATCGTCTGCGCAAATTGCTCGGGCAAGGCGAACTCGTGACGCTGAGAGAAGGCCGTTTGCGGCTCGCTGCCGACAAGGTCTGGATCGATCTGCAGGATTGGGAAGACCGGCTGAAACGCGTCCTGTCGGGCCAAAGAGACAGCGCAATCGAGGAGCAGGAAATCCTGCTGGAAGGCTTTGGCGGCCCGCTTTTCTCGAATGGCCCGATGCCCGCCTGGTCGAACGCCGCGGCCGACCGGGTGCGGGACGGGTTGGTGGAGCTTGCCGTGCGGATCGCCAAACACTGGCAGAGCCAAGGCAACGCGGATCGGGCACGCCAGGCGTGCCGGCGTGCGCTCGATTTCTACCCGGAATCGGCCAAACTCCATGGCACGCTCATCCAGGAGAGCCTCTCCAGGAACGACCATGCCGGCGCCATCGAGGATTACCGGCGCTATGAACGCGCGCTCGCTTCGACCGGCGATGACGAGCCCTCGCCTTTGCTGCGTTCGCTCGTGCGCCCGTTTCTCTAGACCGGTTCATCGTTTCACGGAAACGCCGAACCGCTCTATCTCTTTATTTTTGCGCAATTCCGGACGGAAAACCGTTCCACACTTTTCCTGGAATTGCTCTGGCGCAGCTCGGAACTCCGTAAGCCGTCCGTAAGTCGCGGTCTGGGAACCTCGGCCCGTCGATCAAAACCGATCGCCGGAGGCCTGAAGCCCCCGATACCAACACTCACAGGAAGGAAAAGGTCATGCCGTATACTGCCAGAGCAACTTCGAGAGTGCGTGCCGGCACCATCCGCGCTGGAGCCACAAGACTTTCCGACCAGCTCAGGATCGGGCCTTGGTCGCTCCTCTCGCCCGAAGCTGTCATACAGCAAAAGTACAACTCCCTTGGAGGCGCCGGCTTCGCTGAGATCGACAGGAAGGACACTGGAAAAGCCTGGTATCTCAAGAACGGCTCATGCATTTGTTACAACGATGCCATGCACGACGCCTTTGAGATCCATGGCGAAATCTACAGGAAGTGGATTGCGCTTGGCGGTCTCGCGTGGGGCATTCCCTGCACCGACGAAAGCGGAACTCCCGACGGCGTCGGCCGATACAATCACTTCAACAACAATACCGCTTCGATCTACTGGACACCGAATACCGGTGCTCAAGCGATTTGGGGGGCAATTCGCGGCAAATGGGCAGCAATGGGCTGGGAGCGCTCGGTTCTCGGCTATCCGGTCACCGACGAAACCGGAACTCCCGACGGCGTCGGGCGCTACAACCATTTTGCCAATGCCGGCTCGATCTACTGGACACCGAACACAGGAGCCAACGTGGTGTACGGTGACATCCGCAAGAAGTGGGAGAGCCTGGGCTGGGAACAATCATATCTGGGCTATCCCACGACCGACGAGACCGAATTTGCCGATGGTGGCCGTGCCAATCTGTTTGAAAACGGTGGCATATACTGGTGGCCCGACACCGGCGCGATCGACCTTCGAGATGTCGTCGTCCACTATACCGGCCTCCATTGCTTCGGCGAAACCGACTGGGATCAGGGATCGAGTGCGGACGAACCCTATGTCATCGTCAGCGTGACAACGCCGCAGATCGCCGACACCAGGCGCAGCCAGGTCTATGGCGACGTCGATGCCGGAGATACGAGACCCGACCTTATGGAAATCTATCGAGGCAAGCCCTACGGCATCAATATCGGCACGGTGCTGATGGAAAACGATTTTGGCGACCCCAACAAATACAAGGACGAGGTGCAGAAGATCGTCATGGGCGTCCATACGGCGGGCACGCTGGCTTTGGGCCTCATTCCGGTGGCAGGACCTATCATTGCCGCGATAGCCGGCCCCGCCCTGGGATCCTTGATGCCATCGATCGGCGGCGCCATCAGCGATCTCTTCGATTGGGGCGATGACAGGATCGGGAGCGCGACAGTGACCATCTCCGCAAAGCAGATGGTGTTGCTCGCGGCACGCACGAACAATACCACCTTCAGCGGGATTGGGTTCAAAGTGGAAACGCCCCTGATTTCCGGCGAGGGGGCTTCCTACAAAGCCTATTTTGGCTTTGTGCCTGCCTAGGCCAATCGCCCCGGCAAAAAAGCTTGCCGGGACAATCAACTTACCAGCCCCGCCTTCCGTTGGCGGGGCTGACGTTCGCGACTGAGAGATTTATTTCCGTAGCGGTCGTCGCAAGGCGCGGTCCAGATGCGGCAGCGGCCGATCAGCATAGCGGGCAAGCTGTCGTTGCCTAACCCCGCACAGCCCGTAGTGCCGCCATGAACGCGGCTCCTTCGGCCGGAACGATGGAGACCGCATTAAGTGCAGTCACCTCAACGACGCGACCGGCCAACGGGGCCGAGCGGGATCGGCGGAAACCGGATCAGGCGGTGCGCAACCCGCCGCCATGACAGCCGAGATCAATCAGGATGGAAAGAGAACGGTGACAAGAGCGGGCATGCATCACACCAGTCCGCGCTTGGCCATCATCGCTTCCGGGGAAGGCATCTTGCCGCGGAAGGCGGTGTAGAGTTCTTCCGGGTCCTTTGAGCCGCCGGCGGCGTAGATGTTCTTGCGCAGCCGCTCGGCCAGCGCCGGGTTGAAGGGATCGCCCGTCTCCTCGAAGGCGGCGAAGGCGTCGGCGTCAAGCACTTCCGACCACATGTATGAATAATAGCCGGCCGAATAGCCATCGCCGGCAAAGATGTGGCCGAAATGCGGGGTGCGGTGACGCATGGCGATGGTGTCGGGCATGTTGAGCTTTTCGAGCGTTTCGGCTTCGAAACGAAGCGGCTGATCCGCCGCGTCCGGCCGCGCGTGATAGGCCATGTCGACCAACGCCGAGGCCGTGAACTCGACCGTGGCGAAACCGGCACCGAAGGTGCGCGCCGCCAGCATTTTGTCGACCAGCGCCTTTGGCATCGGCATGCCGGTCTTGACATGCAGCGCATGTTTTTCCAGCACCGCCGGCACCGTCAGCCAGTGCTCGTAAAGCTGCGAGGGCAGTTCGACGAAATCGCGGCTGACCGACGTGCCCGCGACCGACGGCCAGGTGACGTCGGTCAGCATGCCGTGCAGGGCATGACCGAATTCGTGGAACAGGGTCTTGGCCTCATCGACCGACAGCAAGGCGGCCTCGCCGGCCGGCGGCTTGGCGAAATTCATGATGTTGTAGATGACCGGCTTCGAGCCAGGGCCAAGCCAATAACCGGATTTCAGCGCGCTCATCCAGGCGCCGGAGCGCTTCGAGGGCCGCGCGAAATAATCGGCGAGGAACAGGCCGCGCTCGCTGCCGTCGGCATTCTTCACGACGAAAACACGGGCGTCCGGATGCCAGGTGGCAATGCCCTTCTTTTCTTCGAAAGAAATGCCGAACAATCGTGTTGCCACGTCGAAACAGGCGTCGATGATGCGGTCTAGCTGCAGATACGGCTTCAGCTCGGCCTCGTCGAAGGCGAATTTCTCTGCGCGCAGCTTCTCCTGATAGAAGCGCCAGTCCCAGGCAGCGAATTTCTCGTTGCTGCCGGCCTCGATCGCCAGCCGCTGCAATTCGGCCTGGTCGCTTGCGGCCTTTTCCACCGCCTTTTCCCAGACTGGATCGAGCAGCGAGTGCACCGCCTCCGGCGCCTTGGCCATGGTGTCGTCGAGCTTCAACGCGGCGTAGGAAGCGTAGCCGAGCAGCTTCGCCTTCTCGGCGCGCAGGCGCAGCATGTCGCGCACCACTTCCGTGTTGTCGGTAGCGCCGCCATTCTGACCACGCATGATGAAGGCGCGGAACGCCGTCTCGCGCAGGTCGCGGCGTTCTGAGAAGGTCGAGAACGGCTCGTAGATCGAACGCGACAAAGTGGCGGCGTAGCGGCCCTTCTGGCCGCGCATCTCGGCGGCTTCCGCCATCGAGCTTTTCAGGAATTCCGGCAGGCCGGCAAGGTCGGCCTCGTCGAGGAACAACGCCCAGTCGCGCTCGTCGGCAAGCACGTTCTGGCCGAAATTGGTGCCGAGCGACGACAACTCCTCGTTGATCGATGCAAGCCGCTTCTTGCCTTCGGCGTCGAGCCTGGCGCCGGAGCGGACGAAGTTTTTCCAGGTCTTTTCCAAAACCCGCAGCGTTTCGGCATCGAGCTTCAAAGCCTCGCGGCGCTGATAGAGATCGTCGATGCGGGCAAACAGGCGTTCGTTCATCGAGATCGCCGAGTAATGCCGCGACATTTTTGGCGAGATGTCGCGCTCCAGCGCCTGGATCGCCTCATTGGTGTGGGCGCCGGCGCGGCACCAGAAGATCGAGGAGACATGGTCGACCGCCTCGCCGGCAAGCTCAAGCGAGGCAAGCGTGTTTTCGATCGTCGGTGTCCCGGTGTTGCCGGCAATCGCCTCGATCTCGGCCTCATGCGCCTTCAGGGCCGCGTCGAAGACCGGAGAAAAATCGCCGTCGCCGATGCGCGTGAAATCGGGCAGGCCGAGCGGCCCTTGCCATGCGGTCAGCGGATGGGCGGCGAGGTCGACGGTGGACGGCATGGGCAAACTTTCGCTGAGTGGCGGGAGGAGGCGGATCGTCACCGATGTAGGACGCCGGCCGGTCGCGCGCAACAGCGGGTCCCGTTCATGGTTCCGTCAGTAGCCGTCGCAATTTTCGGCGATCGCGGCTTGCGAACTGGCGGTGATCTGGTCGTTGGCGACTGCAAAGGTCTCCTGCATCAGCATGTCGTTGCTGGGAAAATCATAGCAGGCGATGACAGTGGTGACGCCGCCCTCCGTCTTCTCGATCCGATGGCGGATTTCGGCCCCGGCGACGGCGCCTTGCCACTCGGCGATCGAGGCGATGAATTCCTGCTTGCTTTGCACGACGCCGAGGTCGTCGAGCTTGATGCGGACGTTGTCGGCGAGCAGGTCCGACAATTCGCTGCGGTCGGCGACGAGGAGTGCCGAATACCAGCGATCGATGATCGCGCTATCGTCGGCACGGGCGAAATCTGCCGAGCACAGCAGTGCCGCAGCCGCGAACGCGTCCCGAAGTCGCGTCATGCCTTGTCTCCTACTCCATCTCCGGCCGCTCGAAATCGCCGGTGTCCTTGTTCATCACCCAAAGCTCGCCGGTCGAAATATCGAACCAGGCACCGTGCAGCGACAGCCGCCCCTTGCCTTCGAGGATCGAGACGCAAGGGAAGGTACGCAGATTGGCGATGGAATAGCGGATCGAGATGCGCTCCAGCGCCGTCTGGCGCTCGGTCGCGGTCATGAAGGTGCTGGACGATACGGTCTCGGCCGCGGGCGCGATCAGGCTCATCCACTTGCCGATGAAGTCGCCCGGCGACAAGGGTGCGGCCGTGGTGTCGAGTGCCGCGCGGATGCCGCCGCAGCGGCCGTGGCCCATCACCACGATGTTCTTGACCTTGAGGCTCTGCACCGCAAATTCGAGCGCCGCCGATGTCGAGTGGAACTGATCGTCGGGCGCGTAGGGCGGCACCAGATTGCCGACATTGCGCAGCACGAACAACTCGCCGGGCCCGGCATCGAAGATCGCTTCGGGCGCGGCCCGCGAATCGCAGCAGGCGACGATCATCGTTTCCGGTGCCTGGCCCTCCCGCGCCAGCGAGCGATAACGGCCGCTTTCGGTGAGATAGCGGCCGCTCATGAAACTGCGGTAGCCGGTGAGAAGATGCTCGGGAAGATGGGGCATGGGCAGCGGTGGGAGCCTTTCCGGGTTGAAGGCAGCTCGGTTCAATCCCGAAAGGCTCTAGCGCATCGGCCCGAAAATCGGAACCGATTTTCGGAAAGCGGAATGGCGTGGTTTCGACGTACCAGCCCGTGTTTTGACACGGGTGAACGAACGCCGCCATTAATCGGCCTCAGAACCGCAGATTGGCGGTTCGACTATTCCGCGATGTCCAGCAGGGTCGATATCAGCAGCCGGCGCTCTTCGGGGGAGAGAATGTCCGAATCGAACAGGTTCATGCTGCGCAGCCCTTCGATGGCGAGATAGCAGACCAGCAGCGCCTTGAGGTTCGGCGTCTCCTGCTTCAGCCGCTCGAATAGCTGCCGCCTGAACGATTTTATCGGCGTCAGGAAATCGGGATCCTCGGCAATCGCCGAAAATATCCAGGATGCCGACGGTTTCGATTCCTCGGCATGCTCGGCCGACAGCTTGATGTAAGTTGCAAGCGGGCTTTCGCCGTTGACGCCGGCCGTGCGGGCGGACTCCAGGGCCTGCTCGAAGGCGCGCAGGTAATCCTCCACCAGCGCCTGCATCAATTTCGCCTTGGTCGGGAAATTGTAGAGAAGACCACCCTTCGACACGCCGGCACGGCTGGCGACCGCATCCAGCGACAGGCTGCCAGGACCCGTCTCGCGCGCCACGGCGGCGGCGGCGGCGAGGATCTTCTCGCGCGAATTTGCTCTGCGGGCCTTCATCAAGCGTTCCCCATTCATTAGCTTAGGCGGAATTGACAAGACCGTCCAGACGGTACAGTAAGATCGCCGTCATTTGAAATTGGGACCAGGCACAGGTATGTGTTCCGGTCATCCGACCGTTATGCTGGGCCGTGGCCGAGGGACTGTTCGTGATCAAGCGCTTCATCATCGCCTTCATTCTGCTCGTGCTGGTGTGCGGCGGCATCGTCGGCTTCAACCTGTTTCGCGACAATGCGATCAAACAGTTCTTCGCCACCATGAAGCCGCCGGCCGCGACCGTGTCGACGGTCATCGTCAAACCGATGTCCTGGACGCCCGGCATCGAGGCGATCGGCACTGTCAGTGCCGTACGCGGCGTCGACCTCACCGTCGAAACCGCGGGCATCGTCAAGGACATCCTGTTCCATGCCAATCAAAAGGTCGCCGCCAACGCCGTGCTGCTGCAGCTCGACGATGAAGTCGAGCGGGCCGACCTCGTGGCATCGAAAGCGCAAGCCACATCCGACCAGACGACGCTGATGCGCGCTCTTGAGCTGCAGAAGCGCGGGGTCGGCACCGACGCTACGCTCGACACGGCGCAGGCAGCAGCATCGGTCTCCGCCGCGCAGGTAAACAAGCTGCAAGCGGTGCTCGACCAAAAGCAGTTGACGGCCCCCTTCAAGGGTACCGTCGGTATTCCGAAAATCGACCTTGGCCAGTATCTCACACCCGGCACCGCTGTGGTGACCTTGCAGGACATGGATACGATGCGTGTCGATTTCACCGTGCCGGAGCAGCAGCTTCCGCAGCTGAAGATCGGACAGACGGTGCGGTTGGGCGTCGGCGGCGGCGACATGCCGTTCACCGGCAGCATCCGCGGCATCGATCCGAAGATCGACCCGACCAGCCGGCTGGTGACGGTAAGGGCGGAGGTCGGCAATCCCGAAGGCAAGCTGACGCCCGGCCAGTTCGTTCAGGTGCGCGTCGAACTGCCCGAGGAGAACGACGTGCTGGCGCTGCCGCAGACGGCGCTGACTTCCAGCCTGTACGGCGACTTCGTCTTCGTGGTGCGCCCGGCCAAATCCGCCGAAGCCAACGGCGCGGCGCCCGAGGCAAAGCCGGGAGAAAAGCCGGCTGCAGATGCTGCCAAGCCCGCAGCCGAGGCACCCGCGGCAAAACCCGACGAAAAGGCGGCCGCTACCCCAGCCAAACCGGCAGCGGAAGGCAAGCCGGCAGCGGAAGAACAGAAGCCGCAGCTCGTGCTAGCCCAGGTGTTCGTCAAGCCAGGCCGCCGCAACGCCGGCCTGGTCGAGATTCTGGAGGGCATCGCGCCCGGCGACGAAGTCGTTACCGCCGGCCAGAACCGGCTCTCCAACGGCATGTCCGTTGCCGTCGACAACACGATCGATCCGAGCAAGCCAGGGAACCAGCAGGCAGCCCAGCAATGAGCTTTTCCGACCTCTTCATTCGCCGCCCGGTCCTTTCGACCGTGCTTGCCTGCATGATCCTGCTTCTGGGTTTTCAGGGCATCTTCAACCTTTCGATCCGGCAGTATCCAGAGGTTGAAGAAACGGCCATCACCATCACCACGGCCTATCCCGGCGCCAGCGCCGACCTGATCCAGGGGTTCATTTCCGCGCCGATCGCGCGTGCCGTCGCGTCGACCGAAAACATCGATTATGTGACATCGGCGAGCCGGCCGTCATCCAGCACCGTGACAGTGCAGATGAAACTCGGCTCCGACCCCGACGTCGCGCTGAACGAAGTCTTGTCGAAGGTGCAGAGCGTTCGCGGCGATCTGCCGGACGAAACCAAAGATCCGGTGATCGTCAAGGGCACCGGCCAGCAGTTCGCGATGATGTACATCTCGATGCAGAATCCGAACATGACGCCGGAACAGCTCACCGAATATATCGAGCGCGTCGTGCGGCCGCGTATCTCGACGGTCGAAGGCGTCGCCGACGTGCAGATTTTCGGCGCCGCCGAATATTCGATGCGTGTCTGGATCGACCCGATCAAACTGGCGGCGCACGGCGTGACGGCGGCGGAAGTGCTGACCGCCATCAACGAATCGAATTTCCTCTCGGCGCCCGGCGATACCGAAAACGAATATGTGGCTTCCTCGATCACGGTTCGCTCGACCCTGCAGACGCCGGAGGCTTTCGCTGCCCTTCCGCTCCGCTCGAAAGACGGCAATGTCGTGAGACTGCGCGACGTGGCCCGCGTCGAGCTCGCCGCGGCGAGCACCGACACCAGGGTCACCTTCAACGGCAAGCCCGGCATCTTTCTCGCCATCTTTCCGACGCCGGCCGCCAATCCGCTGACCACGGCGTCGGCAATCCACAAGATTGTGCCGACCATCCAGGAGACGCTGCCGCAAGGCATGACGATGGAGATCGTCTACGATTCAACCGAGCAGATCAGTGCGTCGATCGAGGAGGTGTTCAAGACCATCGGCGAGGCGGTCGCCATCGTCATCGTTGTTATCCTGCTCTTCCTCGGCTCGTTCCGCTCGGTGCTGATGCCGATCGTGACCATTCCGCTGTCGTTGATCGGCGTCTGTTTCCTACTGTTTTCTTTGGGTTATTCGATCAATCTTTTGTCATTGCTGGCCATGGTGCTGGCGATCGGCCTCGTCGTCGACGATGCCATCGTGGTGGTGGAAAACATCCACCGCCACATGGAGGAAGACGGCTTGTCGCCGATGCAGGCGGCGTTCAACGGCATGCGCGAGATCTCGTCCGCCGTCGTCGCCATGACGATAACATTGGCCGCCGTGTTCGCGCCGCTGGCCTTCACCGGCGGCCTGACAGGCGCACTGTTTCGCGAATTCGCGGTGACGCTTGCCGGCTCGGTGGTGCTTTCGGGTGTCGTTGCCCTAACCGTCACGCCGATGATGTCGGCACGCATCCTGAGGGCCGGCTCGCACAGCCGCTTCCAGCGCATTGTCGACAACACGTTCGGGCGCGTCGAACACCTCTATGAGCGGCTGGTCAGCGGCTCGCTGAAATATCGCCCGGTGACGCTGATGATCGTCATCGCACTGGTCGCCACGACCGGCTTCATGTTCACCAAGACCGCGAGCGAACTGGCGCCGGAAGAAGACCAGGGCTTCTTACTGTCTATCGTGAACGCGCCGCGCTATGCGACGTCGGACTACACCGAGACCTACGTGAACCAAATTCTCGGGCTGGTGAATGATATCCCCGAAACCAGGGCGCGGTTCTCCGCCGTCGCGTTCCAAGGCCCGACGAACAGCGCTTTCGTCGGCTTTGCGTTCAAGGACTGGGCCGAGCGCGCGCGCAGCTCGAAGGAACTTCAGGAAGACATCACTGCCCGCCTTGCCAAGGTGGCGGGCGTCAAGGCTTTCGTCTTCGCGCCGCCGACGCTGCCCGGCTCCGGCGGTGGCCTGCCGATCACGATGGTAGTGCGCTCGACCGGCGAGGCCTCCGAAGTCTACGAGGCGGCGGAAAATATCAAGAACAAGGCGCAGGCCTCCGGCCGCTTCCTCGCCGTGGAGAATTCGATGTCCTACGACGCGCCGCAAGTGACGGTGACGATCGACCGCGACCGCGCCGCGGCACTCAACCTGCCGATCGCCGACATCGGCCGGACGCTGACGCTTCTGGTCGGTGGTGCCGAGGTGGCGCAATTCGACCGCGAATCCAACAGCTACGACATCATCCCGCAGGTGCCACAGCAATTCCGCGACAATCCCGAAAAACTGGGCGAGTATTTCGTGCGCAGCGTCTCAGGCGAGATGGTGCCGCTTTCGGCGGTGGTGAAGATCTCGACCAACGCGTCGCCGGCCGCCATCGAGCAGTTCAACCAGTTGAACTCCGCCACGATTTCCGCTCTGCCATTGCCCACCGTCACCACCGGTGACGGGCTGAGGACCATCGAGGACATCGCTAGGGAAAGCCTGCCCGACACCTTCTTCATCGACTACACCGGTCAATCGCGCCAGGAGAAGGAACAGGGCTACACGATCATCATCGCCTTCGCGGCGGCGGTGCTCGTCATCTATCTGGTGCTGGCGGCGCAATTCGAAAGTTTCCGCGATCCGCTGATCATCATGATGGCGGTGCCGCTGTCGATCTTCGGCGCGATCGTGCCGCTTAATGTCGGGCTCGGCACGCTCAACATCTACACCCAGGTCGGCTTGATCACGCTGATTGGCCTGATCACCAAGCACGGCATCCTTCTGGTCGAGTTCGCCAACCAGCAGCGTGAAATGCACGGCATGCGGCGGCGCGATGCGATCATCGCCTCGGCCAGGGTGCGGCTGCGGCCGATCCTGATGACGACGGCGGCGATGGCGCTCGGCGTGGTGCCGCTGATCATCTCCAGCGGCGCGGGTGCCGCGGCACGCTATTCGATGGGCCTGGTGATCTTCACCGGTATCCTGGTCGGAACCATGTTCACGCTGTTCGTGGTGCCGATGTTCTACACCTTTATCGCCAGCAAGGACCTGCCGCATCACGCCGAAAAGCCGGATCCGAAGCTGATGCCGGTAATGCCGGATTAGATTGTACTAACATTGTACAATAAAAAGACCGGATTTCCGGCCTTTTTTGAGAGCGACGAGAGCAGTATCGCTCACTTGACGATGACGATGCGGGTGTTGGCCGGGCCGAAGACCTCGACGAGCTGGTAGAAATCGGCGGCGTTGTCCGGATGCAGACGCACGCAGCCATGCGAGGCTGGCTGGCCGAGGCGCTTGATGACGCTTGTCGCATGTACGGCGTAGCCGCCGCTGAAGAAGACCGAATGCGGCATCGGGGCGTTGTCGTATTTCTTCGAGTACCACATTTCATGCATGCGGGTCGGCTTGAACGAACCGGTCGGCGTGACGTGCGTCCTGTCGCCGGTCGAAACTTTCCAGGCGAATGTCGGCCGGCCGTCGACCAGGATTTCCATGGTCTGCTGCGATAGCGACACACGCGCGACGATCTTGTTGGCGGCGTGGGCTGCGCCGTTGCCGGCACCGAAAAGCAAGGCAGTACCGGTGATGACGGCGGCGGCGATGTTGATGAGCTTGGCGGAAATGGCAGTGTACATGATGTCTCCCCTATTCTGCCGGTCGGGGCCGGCTCAATTCGATGACCGGCTTATCGGGGCGTCGTGTTTCAAGCCGATTTCGCTAGATGCTCGTTTGTGTTTCGATTCTGTTTCCCCTGACAGAAAAGGTCCGTGCAAAGCAGCTTGCAGTTGCACGACGTCGTTATGACGGTGGCGTGTTTGCCTAGGCGGATCGGCCAAACCGCGGCGCGAATACGCGATTGTCTTTCGTTTGATAGGAATTCACCTGACTCCGAAACCGAGCTGCAACAAAGCGCAGCCTCGGCGGCATGATCCGGATACAGCGAACAGGCAAAGTTGACCTAACGAAAACAGCGGTCAACGAACGATCGGAAGCCAACACTGTTTTCGCGACGGTCTGGATTGGTCTGGACAGTTTCCAGCCTGCGCGTCGACCGGCTCAAGCCCCTCTGGCGGGGGCGGCTTAGGGCCGTTGAGGATGCGCGGCGCCTCCGGCAACTTGCAGCCGAGAGGACCGAAGGCCCGCGCCGCAACGGGGGGCTCCGCTGGCGGCGCGGGCGCTTCGGGGGTTCCCCTGAAGTGCCCGTAAATTCCAATTTTGAGGAACGAACAGGATGAAAACGAAATTCGCGGCTTCCGTGCTTTCCGCCCTGCTTTATGTCCAGGGCCTGCTCGGCATTGCCGGCCTCGCCACCGTGCTGCTGAAGGAACGTGCCCATGCCGGCGAGGTCAGCACGAACAGTGACATGCTGTCCGGCCCGTCGCTTCTCGTGGTGCGCTGAAGAGCATCGGACCCCAAAGTGGAAACCGGTTTTGGGAAAATCGATGCTCAAGACAAAAGGGTGGCCGTCCTGCCTTCAATCGGTGAATTGCGTGGGCGGATCGAACCGGTAGCCCGCACCCCGTATGGTGGTGATGGTTTCGGTATCGAGCTTGCGGCGCAGCCGCACGATGCGCGAATCGATCGACCGATCGAAGGCTTCGGCATTTTCGGCGGGCGCGGCGGCGATGATGTCGTCCCGCGTCAGCACCTTGCGCGGGCTGGCCAGGAACAGCCTGAGCAGCGCCACCTGCCCGGGGGACAGCTGTTCTTCCGTGCCCGAGCGGTGCATGACGATGGCCGATCGGAGATCGACCGTCGCGTTCTCCAGCACGATCAGTTCCCCGGCGCTCCTGCCGCGCCGAGCCAGAAGGCCGCCTACGCGAGCGGCAAGCTCCCTGACATTGAGCGGGCTTTCGACGACATCGGCGGCGCCGAGTTCGAGCGCCAGAACCTTGTCGACCAGATCGGCCGGGCGGCAGATCAGGATGAAATCCGGTCCACCTTCGCCGCCATGTCGCCTGAGCAGGTCGCGCCCCTCTGCCTGGCTGACGCTGTCGCCGACAACCACGACATCGATACCCTTTTCCGAAAGCAGCGATTCGGCCTCCCACGGCTGTCGCGCCGCGCGGACGTCATGACCGCGCCGCTCGAGATGATCGGCGAGATCGGTCGCAATTACTTCAGCGACGGAAACAAGCGCGATAACGGATCGTGCAGCCATGTTTTTCTACCCCGCATACGGCAACCCAAGAAGAGTGCTGGACATCATGTTTATACCCAATCTACTTTCCGCTGAAAGCGGGAGCGAAAGCATCGTGCGGGCACGAATTGTTATTGTCGAGGACGAGCCCGACCTGAGGGATGCGGTCGCCGAGTATCTCGGCGCCAGCGGCTATGATGTGGCCACGGCCGAAAGTGCGGCGGCGGCGCGCGACCTTTTGAAAACCCAGTCCTTCCATCTGGCCATTCTCGACATCGCCATGCCGGGCGAGGACGGCCTGTCGCTCGGCCGCTGGATGCGGTCGAAAATGCCGATCGGCATCATCTATGCGACGGCGGCCGGTACCGCGCTGGACCGCATCGTCGGACTGGAGCTCGGCGCTGACGACTACATCGTCAAGCCTTACGAATTGCGCGAAGTGCTGGCCAGGGTGCGCAGCGTGCTGCGCCGCGTTCCGGAGCCGACGGAGCCACAAAAGGCCAAGGCTGAAACATCCGGCCGCCGGTCCGTGAGCTTCGGACCCTTTCACGCCGATCTCGACGGCAGGCTCGTCACCGGCGCCAACGGCGCGGTCATCGACATGGCCAAGAGCGAGTTCGACGTGCTGGAGGTGTTCCTGACGCGCGCCAACCGGCTGTTGACGCGGGCGGCGATCTCCGAGGCGATCGGTTTCGTCGAGGACCCGGAGTCGTCCCGCGCCGTCGACATCCGCATCATGCGGCTGAGAAAGAAGATCGAGGCGGATCCGGCCAATCCGAAATTCCTGCGCACGGTGCGCGGCGAAGGCTATATCTTCTCACTGCCAGTCGGGGAGAACAACTAAGGCCCGGCGGCTTGAGCAAGCCACGGCCAGGAAATGACGGCTGACCATGACGGCTGAAACAACACGCGCGGACATGCAGGGCGCCAGGCAGGGCGCGGCGATGGTGGCCGTGCATGTGGTTCGCCGGCTGCGCGAAGCCGGCGATTGGCAGCGCGAGATGGAAGGTATTCTCCAAACGCTTTGCGAAGCCATGGATTGTCACCGCGGCATCCTGTTTCGCCTGCGCGAACTGCCCGGCCAGGGCTTCGCCCAGTCGGTCGCCGCTTATTGGATCGCCCCCCGGTTTGGCGGCGAACTGGCGTCACCGACCGTCATCATGCAGTCGGTCGTCGATTCGGACCCATTGCTGGAACGGCTGGCGGAGGACGAGCGTCAAGGCAAGATCTTCGCCGGGCACACACGCGATCTCGAAGGCTTTCTGCGGACCGATTTCGAAAAGCAGAACATCAAGTCATTCCTGTCGGTGTCGGTCTTTTCGCACGGCAATTTGTGGGGCACGCTGGCGGTCAACGACTGCATCCACGAACGCGAATGGACCGACCAGGAAGAGGCGGCGCTGCACATGGTGGCACTCGCCATCGGCGATGCCATCGAACGGTCGCCCTCCGACGCGCATGCCAGCGACGTCATTCGCCGCACCATGCTGCAGGCCTCTCTCGACGCCATCATCGTCATCGACGAGACCGGCTCGATCATCGAATTCAATCCGGCCGCCGAGAAGATGTTCGGCTATCGGCGCAGCGATATCCTCGGCAAGGACCTGCTCGACACGGTCGTGCCGGAATATTACCGCAAGGGCTATGCGTCCGGCGCCGAATATATGTCGGGCCGCGGCGCGCCGATGGTCGGCCAGCGGCTCGAAACGGTCACCCAGAACGCCGCCGGCGAGGTTTTTCCGATCGAGCTGACGGCAACCGAGATGCGGGTCGCCGATCGCCAGCTGATCTTCGGCTCTATCCGCGACCTGCGCGACAGATTGCGCGCCGAGGAGGAAATCAACCGCCAGCGCGAAAAACTGCACCAGAACGAGAAGATGGCGGCGATGGGCTCGCTGCTTGCCGGCGTTTCGCACGAGCTCAACAACCCGCTGGCCGTGGTCGTCGCCCAGTCGACGCTGCTGCATGAATTCGCCGCCGATCCGCAGACCAAGGTGCGCGCCGAAAAGGTGCGCGCCGCTGCCGAGCGCTGCGGCCGTATCGTCAAGAGCTTCCTGTCGATGGTCCGCCTGCACCCGGCCGCACAAGCCGAAACCGACCTCAACCAGGTGATCCGCGCCGCACTCGAAGTGACCGCCTATGGTGCACGGTCGAGCGGCATCATCATCGACACCGATTTCGCCGGCGGCCCGTTGCTGGCCATGGCCGATGCCGACCACGTGACGCAGGTGGCCGCCAACTTCCTCATCAACAGCCAGCACGCCTTGGCCGGCGTTGCCGGCGACCGCCGGATCAAGGTCCGGACGTTTCGCAGCGACCGCGGCAATCCCGGATTCTCGGTCGAGGACAACGGGCCAGGCGTGCCGGAAGCGATACGCTCACGCATATTCGAATCCTATTTCACCACCAAGCCGGTCGGTGTCGGTACCGGCATCGGCCTGTCGATCTCGAAATCGATCATCGAGCGGCACAATGGCAATATCTGGTTCGAGGAGGTTTCGCCGAGAGGTGTGCGTTTTGTCGTGCAGCTGCCGGCGATCGCTGCCGGCGCGGCCGCCGCCGGCGAAGCTCCGTCGCGGTCGAGCGGCTTGCGTCACGCGCTGATCATAGACGATGAGCCGGATGTCGCCGCGTCGCTGTCCGATATTCTGGAGCTGATGGGCATCAAGTCGCGGGTCGTGCCGGCCTGGATCTCGGCCGCCGCGACGCTGAGCGGCCATGTGCCGCCGGACATCGTGTTTTCCGATTTGCGCATGCCCGGCAGCAGCGGCATAGCCGCCTATCGCGAGCTACTCGCCGAAATGCCGGGTCTGGCGCGGCGCTTCGTGCTTGTCACCGGCGATCTGATCGGCGCGAAAGGCGAGATCGAAGCGCTGCCGGCGCAGCAGCGACCGCCGATCCTCGAAAAACCGTTCAGCACGCTGGATGTGCGCGGCGTGCTCTCGGCCATTGCCGAGCAGGCCGCTCTGGGCGGCTAGACTCCGCGATCTCGCCCCGGAAGAAAAAGGCTCCCGGCCGACATTGCGGCGGGAGCCTGACTGGAGTGCTGGAGGGCGCTCGCAAAAAAATCAAAAAACGTTCGGCGTATCAGCCAACGGGGCGGTATTGGCGATCATGCGGACCGGTCGTGCCTTGCCCGACTGGGCAGCGATGACACGCAGGCAATCCAGGCTCTCGGCGCCCCAGGCCTGCCCCTTGCAGGCAAAATCGATCTCCGGCATCGGCAGGCGCGCCGTCTTGGTGGTGGTTGTCGCGCCATCGATGAGGTTGGCCGGCGGGTTCAGTGAGGCGAAGGCCGGACCGACGGTCGGCGTCAACGCCATGCCGGCAAATGCGGCAGCCGCCAGCAGCATGAACATCGCCATCGGATGATCACTGGCGCGCTGGCGCAGCGCCAGCTTCGGGCGTCGGTCGTTACGCTGGGGACCCTGCTGGCGAAGGTCGGTATCGGTGATCTGGATTTTCGTACGCATCGTCGTTTCCTTCGGTCTTCTTCTTTTCCCTGTTGAAACGAACTTAATCGCACCTTGTAACCGGCTAACGGTGATGGATTAACGATTGTGTAACCGGCATGAAACCAAGCCCGCGGCCATTCCTGGGCAAACCGATCCGGCGTAGCTGGCAGCACCGGTGGCATTCTCGTTTTCCGCTACCCACGGCACCAGATCCACGTCGCCTTTCCAGGCCCACAGAGCGTCGGGCGCTCAACAAGCGTAAGGGGATTAACGTCTGGAATTCCCGGGATTTTCCCGGCTTCGATCGTTCGGACTGGGCTCTCGAATCCCGCTCGATTTCCCGTCAAGAATTCGCCCCGTTTTTCCAAGCCATTGCATTTCAACGGAAAATATGCTTTTATTGAACGATCATTCAATAAATGAAGAGCCTTTTATGAACCCGCATCTGCGTGACGTGGCAATCCCAAACGATTGGGATCGGCGGGGGCTGCCGGGCTGGAGCTATCATTCCGACGCCTTGTTCGAACTCGAGAAAGAGCACGTCTTCCGCAACCATTGGCAGATCGCCGGCCATGTCTGCGACGTGCCGAACGCCGGCGACTATCTCACGATGGATGTGGTCGGCGAGCGGGCGCTGATCGTGCGCGGCAAGGATGGCGTTGTGCGCGCCTTCAACAATATGTGCCGCCACCGCGGCAGTCGCGTCGTTGCCGACAGCCAAGGCACTTGCAAGAATGCGCTGGTCTGCCCCTTTCATGGCTGGGTCTACAATCTCGACGGCACGCTGCGCGGTGCTGCCCGCCCCCGTTCCTTCCCCGACCTCGACAAGACCGATTTCGGCCTGATGCCGCTCGAGCTCGAAATCTGGATGGGCTTCATCTTCATCCGTTTCCGCAAGGGTGGGCCGCAGCCATCGGTGGCCGAGCTGTTGAAGCCGATCGAAGCCGAGATTGCCCATTACGGCGTCGCCGAGATGGTGCCGTCCTGGGGCATCTGGACCCAAAAGACGCCGGTCAACTGGAAGTCGGTGCGCGATGTCGACAATGAAGGCTACCACGTCGCCATGGCGCATCCGGCGCTGCAGGACCTTTACGGTGCGACCTATTTCGACGAGCCGTTCGTCAACGGCGTGTCGCGCTCGTTCGCCACCTACAATCCGCATGCCGGACGGCGCTGGAGCGTCGCGCAGTACATCAAGCTCGCACCCGAGGCGAAGCACCTGCCGGAACACCTGCGCAAGGCCTGGATCTACTACGGCATCTTCCCGAACAACGTGCTGTCGATCATGCCGGAATCGGTGCAGTTCTATCAGGAATTTCCGCTGTCGACGGGTGAGACGCTGCTGCGCGGCGCCATCTACCGCTATCGCGACGAGACCAGGGAACAGGCGGCAGCCCGCTACCTATCCTACCGCATCGACCGCGACACGCTGGCCGAGGACGTGAAGCTTTCGATATGGTCCAACGAATCCATGCTGTCCGAAGCCTTCGGAGGTTTTTACCTCTCCGATCTCGAATATGGCGTGCGCACCCACCACGACCATTTGCGTAAGCAAGTTCCCGTGCTCGGATTGGAGACCGCGCCCGAGGAGAAGGATATGTGGGCACTCAACGAGGCGCTCAGATCACGCTCCTGACGCCCTGGTCCTCAGGCCCAGATGGCGACGGGAATGCCTAAACGATCGGCGAGCGGCGGATCCGGAAACGGCATTGCCTCGCCTTTGACGATGCGTCCGGCAACCAGCATCATCGCCGCGGCATCGAGGAAATCGTCGGCGGCCGCGCCGCGCGGCGGCGTCTGGTCGAGAAAATCCTGGCTATAGCCATGCCGGGCAAGCAGCGCCTTGCGTTCGGCCATGCCGGCCGGATTGATGTTGCCCCTGATCTTCTTTGGCAGGCGCATCGCCCGGTCGCCGTTCAGTTTGCAGAAGGCAACTTCCGGATGCGATTCGAACACGCGGCTGCGCAGTTCGGGGCGCGCGATCAGCAGCGAATCGATCTCACGGATCTTGGCGAAGATGCCGAAGGCCTGGATCGAGACACCGCGCGGCGGATCTGAGGTCGTCTTGGCCACCTCACTTGCCTTGCGATGTGCGGCGTACCAGGCGTCGACCGTGGTGAAGGCTTCGATCTCCGCGTAGAGCGCGGCGCGGGAGGGGATGGCAAAGACACTGGACTGCCGGGCCCCAAGCAGCGGCCGCACCAGCGCCTCCGGGCCGCGACCGCCTCTTTGGGAGAAATCGGGCAGGCCGATCGGCATATCGACCGCTACCAACGAGTCGGCGGGCAGTCGGTCGAGCAACGCCGCGAAGCTTGGGAAAACGGCTGTCGACGGTGCCGCACCGGGATCGCGGCGGACGGCTATCCAGCCGGCCTTGCAACCGTCGACGCCGACAAGCACAACACCCCAGGGCATAACATCGTCGGGCGCAACGTCCTTGGGCGCACCATCCTGGGGCACGGCGTCTTCGGCCTGTGTCACGCCCGGCGGTCCCGTTCCGGATGCAGGAGATGGCGAAGCTGCACCATCGCCATCGGGTGCGACAGGCTCTGGGCATCGGTCTCGAGCTGCAACTCGTCGCCGCCGCGCTTGGCGGTCCGCGCCAGGATCTCGTAGACCGCCGCCGTGGTCGATTGCAGCGCCTTGGCGGCCGGCTGGCCGGACAGGATCCGCGCCAGGTAGACGGCCGCCGTCAGGTCGCCGAGCCCATTCGGCGGCTTGTCGATGAGCCGGTGTTCGGCAAGCAGTGCCTCTCTGCCGGCGAGCAGTAAATTGCCGGTGCCGCCGGCCATCATCGCCGGCGCCGATGTGACCAGCATGGCCGGTGGGCCGGCCTGCAGGGCTGCAGCCATTGCCGATTTCAAGTCGGGCAGCGGCGCTCCGGCCATCCATTCCAGCTCGTAGCGATTGGGCGTGGCGATATCGGCGATCGGCATCAGCCGGTCGCGCATGGCGATTGCGGTCGGCTCAGGTACGTAGAGCCCGCCCGAATCGCCCATCACCGGATCGCAGATATAGAGGGCGTCCGGCGTCTTCGCCTTGACCGCGCCGACCAGCGAAGCGACGGCTTCGGCCTGGCCAGCCTCGCCGAGATAGCCGGACAGCACGGCGCCGACCTCGCCCAGCCACGGCGCGCGCTCGAGGTCGGTCATCAGCGCCTTGAACTGGTCCAGCGGTGGCACAATGCGGGTGGCCCGGCCATGGCCCGGATGCCAGGGCAAAATGACAGTCGGCACCGCCCAAACCGGAAAGCCGAGCGTCTCCAGCGCAAAGACGGCGGCACGGTTGCCGACCGAGCCACGGGCGACATGGCTGGAGACGACGATGACCGCGCGCGGCGCGTCGGTTTTTTCGGCACTCATTGATTTTTCCTAACTGCCCCTGGTGACGAAAAGCACGAGCCAGATCAACAGGCCGATGGCAATAAGCAAGCCCGCTGCCCGACCGATGCGGGTGCCCCAATATTCGATCGGGTCCGACCGGTCGGCATCGGCCGCGGTGACGTGGTCGCGCGCGCCTTTAGTGGTTCGTGCAAGGAACGAGGTGCCGCCCGGGTCGGTCTCGCGCGCCACCCGTTCGATGATGCGGCGCGATTCCGCGTCGCTGTCGTGGCGTTTCGCCATGGTGATGTCCCGTTTTATGCCGAGCTTAACCCGTTCGCCTCGTCTGTCACAGGGCCCGACGGCGAATGGCAGAAACCAGTAACACTTCTCGGCCGAAGTCATTTTCTTACGCAAGGATTGTGCTAATGCTTCGCCTGCCAATGCTATCGAGGGGACTTATCATGCTTGCCCAGCGCCTTTCTTCGCCGCCAATCTTCCGTAATTTAGCTGCGTTCCTGGTTATGGCCGTCATGCTGCCGCTACTTGCCGGCTGCGGCTACAACACCATTCCAACAGCTGAGGAAAACGCCAAGGCCGCATGGAGCGAGGTGTTGAATCAATACCAGCGCCGCGCCGATCTCATCCCCAATCTGGTCAACACGGTCAAGGGCTACGCGGCGCACGAGAAGGACACGCTCGATGCCGTGGTCGAAGCGCGCGCCAAGGCGACGCAGGTGACCGTGACGCCGGAAACGCTGAACAATCCGGAAGCCTTCAAGAAATTCCAGGACAGCCAGGCCGGCCTGACCAGCGCGCTGTCGCGCCTGCTGGCGGTGGTGGAGAACTATCCCGATCTCAAGGCCAACCAGAACTTTCTGGCGCTGCAAGCACAACTCGAAGGCACCGAGAACCGGATCACGGTCGCCCGCCGCGACTATATCCAGGCAGTGAGAGAGTACAATCTGACGCTGAGGACCTTCCCGTCGGTGATCTGGGCGACCTTGTGGTTCCGCGGCAACCAGCCGTTTGCGAATTTCACCATCGAGGAGGATAAGATGCAGCCGCCGAAGGTCGATTTCGGCACGCAGCAGGGCGGGTGAAGAACAGCCGGTGAGCGTGGTCCCTATTGGCCTTGCACTCCGTAGCGCCCCCCTCTGCCCTACCGGGCATCTCCCCCTCAAGGGGGGAGATTGGCAGCTTTGGCCTCACCGCCCATCCGGCAACGTTGGAGATTGGCGAAAACAGCCGTGACAGCCGATCTCCCCCCTTGAGGGGGAGATGTCCGGCAGGACAGAGGGGGGCGCGACAGAACGCCAGCCTGGCCTTCCTGCTCGTCTTCCAAAGCCTTCTCCTCCTCCCTCTCATCGCCTTCGCCGCCGACCTGCCAACCCTCACCGGACGGGTCGTCGACAATGCCGGCATCATCGATGCCGCAACCGAGACGGCGCTGACGCAGAAGCTTGCCGATTTCGAGACCAAGGGTTCGGACCAGATCGTCGTCGCGACCATCCCCAGCCTCGACGGCGAGGAGATCGAGCCTTACGCCAACCGGCTGTTCCGCGCCTGGAAACTGGGCCAGGCGAAGGAGAACAACGGCGTCCTGCTTCTGGTGGCGCCGAACGACCGCAAGATGCGCATCGAAGTCGGCTATGGGCTGGAAGGCACGCTGACCGACCTGCACACCAAGCTGATCATCGAAAACGACATGGTGCCGGCCTTCCGTGCTGGCGATTTCTCAGGCGGCATCAGCAAGGCCGTCGACGACATGATCATGGTGCTGGAAGGCAATCCCGAAGAACTGGAGGCGCGCGGCGAACGCAACCAGCAGCCGCCGTTCAACAGCGACGATCTGTTCTTCACGATCTTCATAGCCATCTGGGCAATCATCTTTTTCGGCGGCCTCGCGGCCTCCATCCTGCCGCCGATCTTCGGCCAGAAGATCGGTCCCGGCCGCTATCGCTGGCTGGGCATGACCTTCGAGCCAAACCGGCGGTCATCCGGCGGCTGGTCGGGAGGTTCCGGCGGGGGATGGTCGTCGGGTTCAAGCGGTGGCGGGTTTTCCGGCGGCGGCGGTTCGTCCGGCGGCGGCGGCTCCTCGGGAAGTTGGTGACGAGATGACAAGACACGCCATCAGCCCGGTGGAATCCGGCCGTTTCATCAAAATGATCGGCACCGCGCTGTTGGCCATGGCGGTGCTGCTGGTCGGCTTCGCGGCCCTCGCCGCCGCACTGCCGGCGCTGACCGGACGGGTCGTCGACAATGCCGGCATCATCGATGCCACGACCGAGGCGGCGCTGACGCAGAAGCTTGCCGAGTTCGAGACCAAAGGGTCCGACCAGATCGTCGTCGCGACCATCCCCAGCCTCGACGGCGAGGAGATCGAGCCTTACGCCAACCGGCTGTTCCGCGCCTGGAGACTCGGCCAGGCGAAGGAGAACAACGGCGTCCTGCTTCTGGTGGCGCCGAACGACCGCAAGATGCGCATCGAAGTCGGCTATGGGCTTGAAGGCACGCTGACCGACCTGCACACCAAGCTGATCATCGAAAATGACATGGTGCCGGCCTTCCGTGCCGGCGATTTCTCGGGCGGCATCAGCAAGGCCGTCGACGACATGATCATGGTGCTGGAAGGCAATCCCGAAGAGCTGGAGGCGCGCGGCAAGCGCAATCCGGCGAATGACAATCCTGTCGATCCCATCTTCATGCTGTTCATTGTCCTGTGGGCGACGATGTTCTTCGGCGGCTTGGCAATGGCGTTCCTGCCGCCGATCTTCGGCACGCAACTGTCGCCGGGCGTGTACAAGTGGCTGGGCATGACGTTTCGCTACGGCCGTGGGCCAGCTTCGTCATCCTCCGGTGGCGGTGGCTGGACGTCGGGGACCTCGTCTGGCAGTGGCTGGTCGTCTGGAAGTTCCGGCAGCGGTTGGTCGTCCGGAAGTTCCGGCGGCGGGTTTTCAGGCGGCGGCGGTTCGTCCGGCGGCGGCGGTTCTTCAGGAAGCTGGTGAGACATCAATCATGGCAACACGACCGATCAGCCCCGAGGATCATGAGCGCATCGCCGGTGCGATCCGCGCTGCCGAATCAAAGACCGACGGCGAGATCTACTGCGTCGTGGCGCATGCCAGCGACAGCTATTTCTTCCCGGCCGCTTTCATGGCGACGCTCGGCATGCTCGTCGTCAGCCTCGCGGTCGGTTATGGGCTGGAAGCCTGGTGGCTGTCGATCCGCTTGCCGCATTTCGTCATCGCCGAGCTTCTGGCGCTTGCCAGTGTGCTCATCCTGTTGTGGGCATTGCCGGCATTGCGCATCCATTTGGTGCCGAGGCGGCTGCGCTACCAGGCCGCCCACGCCAATGCGATGAAGCAGTTCCTCGCCCGCAACGTCCACCGCACCACGGCGCGCACTGGCGTGCTGGTGTTCGTCTCGATTGCCGAGCGCTACGCCGAGGTGGTCGCCGACAGCGGGATCGATTCTCGTGTCGGCCAGCATGTCTGGGACGGTGTCGTCCGCGACCTTACGGCGCATGCCGGCGACGATCGGCTTGCCGAGGGGTTCGTCAAGGCGATCCAAGCAGTCGGTGCGGTACTGGCCGAGCATTTTCCGGTCTCGACCGGCGACAGCAACGAACTGGACGACCATCTGGTCGAGATTTGATCTCGCCAAAAGCGGTTTCGCAGCGTCTCAAGGACGCACCGTCCGGCTGTGTGAAAGCATCGCGGCGGTTGACCGGACTCTTGCAATCGGGCGCGGCGGGTTTATGGTTAACCAATCATGAATACGCTGAGCATCGACATCAGGAAAGCCGAACCGCGCGATGCAGCCGCCATCGCCGACGTGCATCTCGAGGCCTGGCGCGGCGCCTATTCGGGCATCATCCCGCACCGCACGCTGACATCGATGATCAACCGCCGCGGCGCCGACTGGTGGGCGAATGCCATTCGCCGCGCTGCCACCGTCCTGGTCGTCGAAATCGGCGGCAAAATTGCCGGCTATGCGACGATCGGCAAGAACCGCGCCCGCGAACTCAGGCAGCAGGGCGAGATCTACGAACTTTACCTGCGGCCGGAATATCAAGGCATCGGGCTCGGCACCCGGCTGTTCTCGGCCGCGCGGGCACGGCTGGCCGACCATGGCCTGAAAGGCATGGTGGTCTGGGCGCTGGAAGACAATCAGAACGCACTTGCCTTCTATGCCGGCGCCGGTGGCCGCGATGTTGCCGAAGGCGTCGAGATATTCGAGCAGAAGGCGCTGAAGAAGGTCGCTTTCGTCTGGGAATGACGGCCAGCGCATGATCCGGCCGGTTTTCGGTTCGGACGATCTCCCCGTACCATTCGCCGCATTGCACCATTCGCCGTCGCCCGCTATCGATCTGCAATCGAGAGAGGGATAAAGCGATGCGTATCGAAGCGATTGCCAGCGGAAAGAACCCGCCCGAGGACGTCAACGTCATAATCGAGGTGCCGATCGGCGGCGAGCCGATCAAGTACGAGATGGACAAGGAAGCCGGCACGCTGTTCGTCGACCGCTTTCTGCACACGTCGATGCGTTATCCCGGCAATTACGGTTTCGTACCGCATACGCTGTCGGGCGACGGCGACCCGATCGACGTATTGGTCTGCAACACGCGCGCGCTGGTGCCAGGCTGCGTCATCAATGTACGGCCGATCGGCGTGCTGGTGATGGAGGACAATGCGGGCCAGGACGAGAAGGTGATCGCGGTACCTTCACCCAAGCTGACCTTGCGCTACGAGGACGTCCACGAATACACGCAATTGCCCGACATTACCCGCCAGCAAGTGCAGCACTTTTTCGAGCACTACAAGGATCTCGAACCCGGCAAATGGGTCAAGATCGAAGGCTGGTACGATGCGGCCTATGCCAAGAAGATGATCGTCGAGGCAATCGAGCGGGCCAGGCGCAAGTAATTATCGGGCGCAAATAATCAGTTGTCGACGCGGCCGAAAGCGGGCGCGTCGCCAAGCACCTCACGCTTGTCCTTGCCGCAGGCGAAGGTGCGTGCCTTCTCGTCGGCAAGCTTGCGCGCCTGATCGTTGGCGGCGGGATTGCCGGTGGTGAGCACAAGGCCGATCGTGCAGCCTTCGTGGGCGTCAGGCTGGGCAACCTTGGCGACAATCAGCACTTCCGTCGACTTGTTCTCGCCCTCGCTATCGCTGATCGAGCGACGATGGATGACCGCGAAAGGAATGGCAGTTTTGCCGTTGGTTTCGATACGCCACTCGACCTTGGGTCCAGCCGAATTGAGGCCGGAAAAGCTTTCCCAGACCGTGGTCATATCGCCAGGTGGAAAGCCGTAGAACAGCGATTCCCGCGCATCATCGTAGGAAACCAGCACCGGGTAGCCGCGGTAGCCCGAACAGGCGAGATCGGCCCAGTCGCCGTCGCCTTCTTCCGCTTGGGCATAGGTGACGCAGTCCTTCTCCCAATCGAGATCGGTATAGACGCTGGATATGTCGCCGGCCCGGGCCACCTGGCAGAAACCGGCGAGGATAAGCGGAACAAGCAGCAGGGCACGCATGGTGGAGAATCCCCTCTGAACCCTATCTCGACCTAAGCCTTGCAAAAAAATACAGGGCGTACAACGCGGAAAAAGAAGAAGATATAACGAACGTTTGGTAGTGAAGCAGGAACATCTTTTGAAGATCGTCCAAAATTGTTCGAGCAATCGAGTTCAAGGCGTTACGTGCAATGTGAGGCCAAAGCGTAGCAATCATATTGCTCCCGACCGGCACAGACAGCAAGAGAGCTATTTCTTCAAGCTTGCCTCGATCAGAAGATCGGCGTTGCGGGCCACCGACTGCGCCGGTCCGCCGGCACCGAACAGCTGGCCGCTAATATAGGCGCCCTCGATCAGCAGCAGCAGCCCGTCGCCCAGCGTCTCGGCGTCGCCGGCGCCCATCGCCGCCGCCATGGCGCGCAAGCGGCGGCGCAGTTCCTGCTTGTTGGCCTCACTCACGACGCGGGCCGGATGGCCATGTTCGGGATATTCGACCGCGGCATTGGTCATGCCGCAGCCACGATAATCGGGCCTTTGCGTACGCTTGCCGACACGCGTCAGGAAGGCGACGATCTGCGCGCGCGGATCGCCGGGATGGGCATCCACCGCCTCGTCGAAGCGCTCCCAGAATTCGAGGTCATAGTGCCGGAGGTAGGATGCGGCCAGCTCATCCTTGGACGGAAAGCTGCGGTAGAGGCTGGGCTTGGTGACGCCGGCACGCCGCACGATCTCGTCGACGCCGATCGCCCTGATGCCTTGCCGGTAGAACAGATCGCGCGCCACCTGGAGAATCCGTTCGGCGGCGCGAGGCGGGGGTGCGTCATTCGCCTTGATCGTTGGTTCAATGCTTTTCATGCCTGGTCTGCCGATTAGCTGGTTGACAATGTTACCGGTCGGTACGTATGTTTCGCGCTCCTGCAACGTACCGGTCAGTAACATGATAGCTCAATCCCGCCCGTTTGGCCAGCGCTACGCTTTCGTCGTGGTCGCCGTCATCTTCCTCTGCCTGCTGATCGCAGCGGGCCTGCGTTCGGCGCCGGCAGTCATGATGCTGCCGCTGGAGAACAGTTTCGGCTGGCGGCGCGACGTGGTGTCGCTGGCGGCGGCCACCGGCATCTTCCTCTATGGCCTGACCGGGCCGTTTGCCGCGGCGCTGATGGAGCGGATCGGGCTGCGCCGCACCTTGCTTGCCGCGCTGCTGTTGATGTCGGGATCGACCGCGCTCAGCCTGTTGATGACCAAACCGTGGCATCTGCTCCTCACCTGGGGCGTGTTTTCCGGCGTCAGCTCGGGCGCCGTCGCCACCGTGCTCGGCGCGACCATCGTCAACCGCTGGTTCAAGACCAATCGCGGCTTGGTGATGGGGCTGATGTCGGCGTCCAGTGCCACCGGGCTGCTGGTCTTCCTGCCGCTGCTCGCCTCGCTCGCCCAGTCGGGCGGCTGGAAGCCGGTCGCCATCGCCATTGCCGTGGCCACCGCCTGCCTGGTGCCGCTGGTCTATATGCTGGTGCCGGAGCGCCCGGCGTCGATCGGCATGGTCCGCTATGGCGCCGATGCCGACGACGTGCCGCCGGTGCCGCCAGCCTCGCAAGGCAATTTCCTTTCGCATACGCTGAGCACGCTGCGCCGCGCCGCCGGCACGCGCGTGTTCTGGTATCTGTTCGCCACCTTCTTCGTTTGCGGCTTCACCACCAACGGGTTGGTCGGCACGCATCTGATCGCCTTTTGCGGCGATATGGGCATTGGCGAAGTGCAGGCCGCAGGCCTGCTCTCGATGATGGGCATTTTCGACCTTGTCGGCACGACGCTGTCGGGCTGGCTTACCGACCGTTTCGACCCGCGCAAGCTGCTCGGCGTCTATTATGGCATTCGCGGCCTGTCGCTGATCTATCTGCCCTATTCCGGCTTCTCGGCGACCAGCCTGATCATCTTCGCGGTGTTTTACGGACTGGACTGGATCGCCACCGTGCCGCCGACGCTCAGGCTTTCCAACGAGGCGTTCGGCGACCGCAGCGGGCCGATCGTCTTCGGCTGGATCGTCGCCGGCCATCAGGTTGGCGCCGCGACAGCGGCCTTCTTCGGCGGCACCATGCGCGAGCTGCAAGGCAATTACGAGCTTGCCTTTCTGATTGCCGGCATGACGGCAATAGCCGCCGCCTGCATCTCGCTGCTGATCAACACCACCCGCCCGGCCTTTGATCCGGAACCGCAGGCGGCTTGAGCTGCGACGGCTGAGCGCTAATCTCCCCGACGGGGAGATGGCCGGGAAGCAGCCTGAGGGGGTCGGTCCAACCGGGCTCGGCTCCTTATCGCAGGCGCAAGAGGTCGGTGCTCCATGCGAGACGACCCCCTTCTGTCGCCTTCGGCGACATCTCCCCCCTCAAGGAGGGAGATTCGCCAGCCTGTTCACTGTTATCAAACCTTCATCGTTTCGAAATGTGCCTGAAACATTGAAGCTGGAGCTTGGCGGCGACGTTCAATGCCATCCAGGAGACAGCCATGAACAAGATTTCGATGACGCGGCGCGCTTTCGTCATGTCGGCCAGCGCCGTTGGCCTGGTCGGCGCCTCGGGCCTCGCCCTTCCCTATTACTCGCGCGCCAATCAGCGCCCGGCGTTCACCCATGGCATCCAATCCGGCGACGTCGACGCCACCAGCGGCATGGTCTGGACACGCACCGACCGGCCGTCGCGCGTCATGTTCGAGGTGTCGCCGACCGAAAGCTTCACCAATGCCGTCCGCCTGGCGCCGCTCGATACCTCGCCGGCCAGCGATTATACGGTGAAGCGGCTGCTTACCGATCTCGCCTCCGACCAGGACATCTTCTACCGCATGGTCGCGGCCGATCTTGCCGACATCAACGCCGTTTCCGAGCCGGTCGTCGGCCGCTTCCGTACGGCACCTGCCTCGAAGCGCGACATTCGCTTTGCCTGGTCGGGCGACACCGCCGGCCAAGGCTGGGGCATCGACGAGACCGGCATGAAGACCTACGCCACCATTGCCAAGCACACGCCCGACTTCTTCCTGCATTCGGGCGATACGATCTATGCCGATGGTGCGATGAAGGACGAGGTCGACCTGCCCAACGGCGGCAAGTGGAAAAACAAAGTGCTGATCGACGAGAAGCGCAAGGTTGCCGAGACGCTGGACGAATACCGGGCGCAGTGGAAATACAACATGATGGACAGGCATGTGCTGGCGCTCAGCGCCATCTGTCCGACCTTCTATCAGTGGGATGACCACGAGGTGCTGAACAACTGGTCGGACTCGAAGGACCTGAGCGCCGACGATCGCTACACTGAAAAATCCATCCATGTGCTGGCGGCACGTGCGGCACGCGCCTTCCACGAAATGACGACGATCCGTTACGAGCCGTCGGAGCCCGGCCGCGTCTACCGCAAGATCGCCTATGGTCCGCTGCTCGACGTGTTCTTCCTCGACATGCGTTCCTACCGCGGCCCCAACGGTCCAGATATGCAGGAGACGATGACGCCGCAATCGCGCATCCTCGGTGAACAGCAGATCAAGTGGCTGAAGCGTGAACTGGCGAATTCCAACGCAACCTGGAAAATCATCGCCGCCGACATGCCGCTCGGCCTCGTCGTCTGGAACGACGGCACCAAGAAGGTAGGGGCCGAGGCGGTCAGCAATGGCGACAATGGCCCGGCCAAAGGGCGTGAGCTGGAAATTGCCGACCTTCTTCGCTATATAAAGAATGCGGGTATCAGCAACACTGTCTGGCTCACCGCAGACGTGCATTACACAGCCGCGCATTACTACAATCCGGACAAGGCACAGTTCCAGGACTTCAATCCGTTTTGGGAATTCGTTTCGGGTCCGATCCATTCCGGCACGTTCGGGCCTAATGGTTTCGATATGACATTCGGCCCGGAGCTGAAGTTCATAAAGGCACCAACTGCCGAACAGGGTCAAAACCTGGCGCCTTCGGCCGGCCTGCAGTTCTTCGGGCTCGTCGAAATCGATGGCGCCACCGAGCAGTTGACGGTGCGGCTGATGGATCGCGACGACAGCGAGCTCTACAAGGTCACGCTCGATCCGGTGCGGTCGGCGTGAGCGACGGCGCCACTACCCTCGGGCCAGCCCGAGGGTAGGACGTATATCAATCGGGATAGCAGACGACGGGAATGTTGGGCCAGACGGCGCTGTCGCATCCGGCATTTTGCTGCCGCTGCTTGAAGGCGGCGCTGACCGGCCCGGTCACCACCGGATCGACGCCATCGGGAGCATCGGCAAAAAGCTGCTCCGCCGACGGCTTGTCGGACGGCAAAGCAGACCGCGTCTCCTTGAACGACGCCGCCGACTGCGCCGCGCCGGCCGCGAGGAGGACGGCGAGCGCGGTACATGCCAAAATCGGCCGGAGTTTGATGCCTATCTCGATCATGAAATTCGAACTGTCCGGACCATGAAAGGTTCCGCCTTGGTTAATAATTCCACTTCACACCAAGACATTTAAGATTTGGTGACTTTATTTGGTGGCTCGCCTCCTCTTTCGCAATTGCGAAAAACCCTGTATGAGCCGCCCAACCGAAAGAGGCAGCGCCTTTTGGCCTGCTGCCTGCAACGCTCCCGAGACCGAAACATGAAAATCCGCAATATCGCGATCATCGCGCACGTCGACCATGGAAAAACCACCCTCGTCGACCAGCTTCTGAAACAGTCCGGCTCGTTCCGCGACAACCAGCGCGTCGCCGAGCGCGCCATGGATTCGAACGACCTCGAAAAGGAACGCGGCATCACCATCCTGGCCAAGGCGACCTCGGTCGACTGGAAGGACACCCGCATCAACATCGTCGACACGCCCGGCCACGCCGACTTCGGCGGCGAGGTCGAGCGCATTCTGTCGATGGTGGATTCGGCCATCGTGCTGGTCGACGCCGCCGAGGGGCCGATGCCGCAGACCAAATTCGTGGTCGGCAAGGCGCTCAAGGTTGGACTGAAGCCGATCGTCGTCATCAACAAGATCGACCGGCCCGATGCCCGCCACGTCGAAGTGGTCAACGAGGTGTTCGATCTTTTTGCAGCACTTGACGCTACCGACGAGCAGCTCGACTTCCCTATCCTTTACGGTTCAGGCCGCGACGGCTGGGTCTCGGAAAACCCCGAAGGTCCGAAGGACCAGGCTCTGGCGCCGCTGTTCGACCTCGTCATCAAGCACGTGCCGGCGCCGACCGTTCATCCCGGCCCGTTCCGCATGATCGGCACCATCCTGGAAGCCAATCCGTTCCTCGGCCGCATCATCACCGGCCGTATCGAATCCGGCACGCTGAAATCCAACCAGGCGGTCAAGGTGCTGCACCATGACGGCACCCAGGTCGAAACCGGCCGAATCTCGAAAATCCTTGCTTTCCGCGGGCTCGAGCGCCAGCCCATTGACGAGGCGCAGGCGGGCGACATCGTCGCTATTGCCGGCCTGTCGAAGGGCACCGTCGCCGACACCTTCTGCGACCCGTCGGTGACAGAACCGCTGCATGCGCAGCCGATCGATCCGCCGACCGTGACGATGTCGTTCCTGGTCAATGATTCCCCTCTGGCCGGCACCGAAGGCGACAAGGTGACCAGCCGCGTCATCCGCGACCGCCTGCTGCGCGAGGCCGAAGGCAATGTCGCGCTGAAGATCGAGGAATCGCCGGACAAGGATTCGTTCTTCGTCTCCGGTCGCGGCGAATTGCAGCTGGCCGTGCTGATCGAGACGATGCGCCGCGAAGGTTTTGAGATCGCCGTGTCGCGGCCGCGCGTCGTCATGCAGAAGGGCGACAGCGGCGAATTGCTGGAGCCGGTCGAGGAAGTCGTCATCGACGTCGACGAGGAGCATGCCGGCGTCGTCGTGCAGAAGATGTCGGAGCGCAAGGCCGAGATGGTCGAGCTTCGCCCTTCGGGCGGCAATCGCCAGCGCATCGTCTTCCACGCACCGACGCGCGGGTTGATCGGCTACCAGTCGGAACTGTTGACCGACACGCGCGGCACCGCTGTGATGAACCGGCTGTTCCATGCCTATGAACCTTACAAGGGTGAGCTGCCGGGCCGTACCAACGGCGTGCTGATCTCCAACGAACAGGGTGAATCGGTGGCGTACGCCATGTGGAACCTGGAAGACCGCGGCCCGATGGTCATCGACCCCGGCGTCAAGGTCTATCAGGGCATGATCATCGGCATCCATTCCAGGGACAACGACCTCGAAGTCAACGTGCTCAAGGGCAAGAAGCTGACCAACATCCGCGCCGCCGGCAAGGACGAGGCGGTGAAGCTGACACCGCCGATCCGCATGACGCTGGAACGCGCGCTGGCCTGGATCCAGGACGACGAGCTGGTCGAAGTGACGCCGAAGACCATCCGCCTGCGCAAGCTCTATCTCGATCCGAACGAGCGCAAGCGTTTTGAGAAGTCGGCGAAAGTGGTCGGCGCGGCATAAGAGCTTTTATTCTGGGCGGAATGGAGGGGCGAAACACGCGTTCCTTCCCGCTGAGCGGACACGGCTTGTCGCCAGAAGGAATGTGGCGCCGGCCGCTCAGTGTCTCTTCAGGGGACTACAGCGGAGTCGTCGCAATACCATGATATTTTCGCTCTCTCCTTCTTTGTCACGGTAGTTTAGCTGTGGGTAAAGGCGGGGAAACGGGTGTGGGAAATGCCGTTCTGGCTTTCGTCCGGAGCCTTATGCAAGATGACATGCGGCGAAGGCTCGTTGCTCACAAGAATCTTGTTGGATTTGGCAATGCAGTATTGCCAGCGATCGAGCACGAACTTGCAAGGATCGATCTAGGCAAGGTTTCCCATCACGAAATCGCAACGCTTGTGGCGGGCCTCGCTACTGCTCTGCACGATATCAACGAAGACGCATCCCGACGATATATGTCGGCTTCGCTCGCAAGACCGATAACTCCCCTCATGCGAGCTGCGCTCCGCAGCATCGTCCGCTGTACAATGGACGACTGGCGGCGGTCTTCGGTCGGCGGCATCATTGTTCTGGAGCATGGCAAGCTCGACAGTCGCTTTGAAGCCTCTCGGCACGTTGGCCGCTGGCTCGCAAATGTACCTGAAGCCGATCTGGTTGGCATTTCGCGAATCTACATAATCCCGGAACCTCCCGAGCCCGAATTCGCAGGTACCTACCTCCAGGCGGTATCGGTCATCGAGATTGTCTGGCGACGCCCATCCGAGCACAGGATTGGGAACGTAGTTCGGAGATTCATGATCGAGAAAACGCTCTATCATGAGGTAGGACACCACGCGCTGCAGCATGTCGAATCTGGACAGGATCCTGATCAGGAACGGCAGGCAGACCGTTACGCATGGAAAATGATGCGCAAGGCACATCCCAATCTATCGATGCTTACTCTTCCCTTGCGATTCCTTGGCGCGTTTCACCGAAGGAAAAATGCCAAGGATTTGGAAACAGCTTAGGATTGCGTTTCGGGAAATCGGCGAAAGTGGTCGGCGCGGCGCAAGTTTCTTTCTTGTAGTCTACAACAACGAGGGAAGGGAGCAGTCGTGTGCTCCCTTCCCTCGTTGTTTCATCCGCCGGCAGCCGAGATGATGGCTTCCCGGTCGGGCTCGCCGACGAGATAGACGCGGATCGTCGTTCCCGCTCGAGCCGGCTTGCGCAAGGCTTTGCCCCCGTCCGGACCAATGACCAGCAATCGCTTCTCTTTCCAAACCTGAAGCCGCGATCGCGAGACACCGAGTTCGTTGGCGAGCAACCGGTCGAGCCGCAGCGCTGTCGGCATTTCGAGCCAGAGCTGAAGTTCGAGCGCGCTGGTATTTTCCGGCCTGTCCCCGAGCACCTGCTTATGAACGATGGCTTCGGGAAACTCCTCGACGCGCCCGATCCTGCTTCGCAATGCGGCAACATCGAAAGCATGGCGCCGCGCCAGGACCGGATTATTGCTTTCGAGCGCCTGCAATATTGTCGGTTCGATATCGCGGCGGCTGCAGCGCTCCAGAATGCCGAAATTCCAGGAATTGTCGCAGTCGATGCAGCGGTAGATCAACCAGGCGTCAATGCGCTTGCCGTTGGCATTGACCCGGAATTTGCCGCTGCAGCGATAGGCTTTCAGGCCGCCGCAGCGATTGCAGTTGAGGTGAGGTCGAGGTGCGGTCTTGGGTGTGATCGCCCAGCGGATACGCAGTATCGAAGGCATGCCGAAAAGCCCTTCCCGTCGGGAAGTTCGTCAGATCGGCGATATCGAGAACCCATGCGGGCACGGCGTGGCGAGAGACTGCGGCAGTTGGAAATCAGGTGTCGCGGGTGGTTATGCGCGACAGCGGTTCAGCAGTGCCAAACCGGTCTCGAACCGCCACCCGAGGAACACATGATGTGAAAACAGGCATCGCGACTGCGACGCCCTGCTCTGTGTTGGGGGAGTTGACGAGACCGGCGGTTACGTAGGCAAAGTGAAGCTCGAAATGATGTCGGGACGACATTTCTAGCCGCGAGGTGCCTGGCCGACAAGCCTTCTTTCCGTGGACGCTACTGTCGTCGGACCAGTTGGGTTATGTTGAACGACCCAAACATTTCAAACGGGATCCGCGTCATGCATTTCACATCGCTTCTGATTTTTGCCGGCGCCCTGCTTGTTGCCGCCGGCTCGCCCGGCCCATCGATCGCCGCTCTTGTGGCGCGGGTCATCGCAAAAGGGTTTCGCGACGTGTTCCCGTTCCTGCTTGCGATGTGGATCGGCGAAGCGATCTGGCTGTCGCTGGCGGTGTTTGGCCTCGCCGTGGTGGCGCAGACGTTCCATTTTGCCTTTGTCGTCGTGAAATGGGTTGGCGTTGCTTATCTCGCCTGGCTGGCCTGGAAGATGTGGACGGCGCCGGTCGAGGCAAAAGAAGGTTCGCTGCCGCGCGAAGATTCGCCCGTCAAGCTGTTCTTTGCCGGCATGGCGGTGACGCTCGGCAACCCGAAGATCATGATGTTCTACCTGGCGCTGCTGCCGACCATCATCGACCTCGGTTCGGTCAGCATGATCGGCTGGGTCGAGCTGACCGCGACCATGGCCGTTGTCCTGGTCGCTATCGATTTGACCTGGGTGCTCGCCGCATCACAGGCGCGCAAGCTGCTCAAAAGCAAGCGGGCGATGAAGATCGCCAACCGCGTCAGCGCCGGAACCATGGCCGGCGCTGCGGCGGCTATCGCGGCGCGGTCCTGAGCCGGCGCGTCAACCCATTTCGATTATCGGCGCAATCTCGACGCTGAAACCCGGGTCCGTCAGGATAGGACAATCCTTGGCTTTGCCGACGGCATCGTCGATGTCTTTCGCTTCGATGATGGTGTAACCGGCGGTCGGATTGCTACCGCCATTGTTCTCGACCTTGCCGCCGGGCAGCAGGGTCTTCGACATGCCGACTGGATTGCCACCGTCGACCACGGCTGAGCCAAGCTTGCCGTACCAGCCGTTCCAGGCATCCATCGCTGCCTTCCGTTCGGCCTCCTCGGTCGGCATCTTGCCCGAGCCGTGATAGACGTAGAGAAATTTCGCCATGTTCTCCTCCTTTGATCGGCGGCATCGAACCGGCATGCGGTCATGCCGCATGCCGATCATCGGACCAAACCGGCAAACAAGCAACGAGAATGCGAAGTAGCTAATATAATATGCTGTTGGCTCGCAACGGCGGTGCCCTATCGCGCCATCGCGTGGTATTCATCGTTCGGCCGCATGTCGATTGCCGATGCCAGCCGGTTCGACATGTTGAAGAACGCTGCGGTCGAGGCGACGTCCCAGATGTCGCGGTCGGAAAAGCCGACTTGCCGCAACGCCGCCCGGTCCGCTTCGACGATCTTTGCCGGCTGCCCGGTCAGCTTCACCGCGAATTCGAGCATGGCGCGTTGCCTGTCCGACAGCTCGGCGGCGCGAAAATTCATCACCATCATCTCGCCGAAGGCCGGGTCGCCGGAAAGCTGGCGCACCGCCGCGCCATGCGCGACCAGGCAATAGTAGCAATGGTTGACCGACGAGACGGCCACCGCGATCATCTCGCGCTCGAGTTTCGACAGGCCGGATTCACCCAGCATCAAATCATTGTACATGTCGGTGAAAGCGCGCAGCTTCTTCTCGTCGAAGGCATAGGCGAGCAGCACATTGGGAACGAGGCCGAGCTTCTCCCGGCACTTGGCGAAATAGGCCTTGGTCGCGTCGCTCAACTCCGCCGGTGCCAGGTCAAGCGCGGTAATTTTCTCCGTCATGGCGGATTTCTCCTCGTTTTCGCCAGGCTGCCGGTGAATTCCGACATTTCGTCGCAAGCCGTCAAACCTTTGTCGCCAAATACCCGTCATCTGTTAGCATAGCCGCAAAAACATGTGACGGGAGGGACTCATGGCCAGCGTAAAGTCAGCGAGCCGGTTGAAAAAAGCCGGCGTGACGAGGGGTGAAGCCGCGGGTGGCGAAAAGCCCGGCAGGCTTGCCGACTACCTGCTGGCCCGAGCTCCGGCCGAAGATGTCGCCGCCTACGACGTCATCGATCTCGAACGCGCTGCCGAACTCGCCGGCCGCGCAGTGGCCAGGCACAAGAAGGACGACTGCGTCGTTGCCATAGACGTCGATTCCGGTGTCGTCCGCCAGGGCCGGCCGATGACGGTGATCACCGTCGTCAACGACAACATGCCGTTCCTGTTCGATTCCGTCCTCGGCGAGATTACAGAAAGCGCCGGCGAGCCGCTGCTGGTTACCCATCCGGTCATAGTCGTCAGGCACGGCAAGAACGGCGTCGAGGAAATCCTCGGCGATGGCGGTTATGCCAAGGGCGACCACAGTCATGACCGACTGAGCGTCATCCATGTCCATATCGGCCGCCTTTCGGCCGAGCAGGCCGAAGGCCTGGCCGCACGCCTGACCAAGCTGCTCGGCCAGGTGCGAGCCGCCGTCACCGACTGGAAGCCGATGCTTGCCCGCCTCGACCAGGCGATCTCGGAATTCCGCTACTCGCCAGTGCCGCTCGACAAGGCCCATGTCACCGAGGCGATCGCCTTCCTCGAATGGCTGCGCGACGACAATTTCACCTTTCTCGGCATGCGCGAATTCAACTACACTGGCGGCGAGACGAGCGGCATGCTCGAGCGCGCCGAAAAGCCCGGCCTCGGCATCCTTTCCGATCCCGACGTGCTGGTGCTCAGGCGCGGCACCGAAGCGGTGAGCACGACGCCGGAAATCCGTGCCTTCCTGCATGGGCCGGAACCGCTGATCGTCACCAAGGCCAACGCCAAGTCATCGGTGCACCGCCGCATCTACCTCGACTACATTGGCGTCAAGACCTACACCGGCAAAGGCGTGCTTTCAGGCGAGCTCCGTATCGTCGGCCTGTTCACCTCGACTGCCTATACGCGCTCGGTGATGAAAATCCCCTACCTGCGCTCGAAGGCGGAAACCGTCATTGCCAAATCCGGCTTCAATCCAAGCGACCATTCCGGCAAAGCTTTGATCAACGTCCTGGAGAGCTATCCGCGCGACGAGCTGTTCCAGGTTTCGGTGCCGATCCTGCGCAAGCATGCCGAAGCCATACTGGGCTTGATCGAGCGACCGCGCGTCAGGGCATTGGTGCGTGTCGACCAGTTCGACCGCTTCGTCTCCGTGCTCGTCTTCGTGCCCCGCGACCGCTACGACAGCGTCGTGCGCGAGAAGATCGGCACCTATCTGAAGACCGTCTTCGAAGGCCGGCTGTCGGCATATTATCCGGCCTTCCCGGAAGGCGGGCTGGCGCGCGTCCATTTCATCATCGGCCGCTCCGGCGGCAAGACGCCGAAGGTCGAGCAGGCGACGATCGAGGCGGCGATCCGCGACATCGTACGGACCTGGGACGATGCACTGCGCGAGACCGCGACAGAGACCGGCGCCGATGCGAGACTCACGGCCATCGCCTCGCGTTTTTCGGAAAGTTATCGCGACAGTTTTCCGCCGGCCGTGGCGCTGGCCGACGCCGGGCGCATCGCCAAGCTCGATGCGTCAAATCCGATCGCCATCGACTATTACCGTCACACCGTCCAGAAGCCGCATCAGGCGGCGCTGAAGATCTATCACCATGGCAGCCCGGTGGCGCTGTCGCGGCGCGTGCCCGTGCTGGAAAACATCGGTTTCCGCGTCATCAGCGAGCGCACATTCGAGGTCGGCGACATTCAATCCGGCATGATCAATAGTGATCAGCCCGGCATGGTCTTCATCCACGACATGGAACTCGAGAACAGCTACGGCAGGCCGATCGACCTCGGCAATGGCGGCGCGCTGTTCGAGGATGCGTTCCTTTCCGTCTGGCGCGGCGATGTCGACAATGACGGCTATAACGGCCTTGCCCAGACCGCCGGCCTGTGGTCGGGCGAGATCACCGTCCTGCGCGCCTATGGCCGCTATCTGCAGCAGGCCGGCATCCCGCAGAGCCAGGATTTCATCGCCGCCGCACTCAACCGTTATCCCGAGATCGCCCGCGGCCTGCATGCGCTGTTTGTCGCCCGCCTCAGCCCGACGGCCGAGACGGAAGGCGTCGTTCAGGCCAAACATCTGAAAGCCAAGATCACGGATGCGCTGGAAGACGTTCCCAACATTGACGACGACACCATCATCCGCCGTTATCTGAATCTGATCGAAGCCTCGCTGCGCACCAATCATTTCGTTGCCGATACGAAACGGAAAGGCCAATCGCTGGCGATCAAGCTCGATTCGCAATCGGTCGACGGGCTGCCGGCGCCGCGGCCATGGCGGGAGATCTTCGTCTACGGCTCCGAGGTCGAGGGTGTGCATCTGCGCTTCGGCCCGGTCGCGCGCGGCGGCCTGCGCTGGTCGGACCGTGCGCAGGACTATCGCACCGAGGTGCTCGGCCTGGTCAAGGCACAGCAGGTCAAGAATGCGGTGATCGTGCCGGTTGGCGCCAAGGGCGGCTTCTACCCGAAAAAGCTGCCGATGAGCGCCGGGCGCGACGCAATTTTCGAGGCCGGCACGGCCGCCTACAAGAATTACGTTTCCAGCCTGTTGTCGATCACCGACAATATCGGGCTGGACGGCGTCATCCCGCCAGCCGGCGTCGTGCGGCGCGATCAGGATGATCCGTATTTCGTCGTCGCCGCGGACAAGGGCACGGCGACCTTCTCGGACATCGCCAACGCCATCAGCGAAAGGCACGGCTTCTGGCTCGACGACGCTTTCGCCAGCGGCGGTTCGGCCGGCTACGACCACAAGAAGATGGGCATCACCGCCAAGGGCGCCTGGGAAGCGGTCAAGCGGCATTTCCGCGAGATGAACCGCGACATCCAAACCACGCCGTTCACCGTCGTCGGCGTTGGCGACATGTCGGGCGACGTGTTCGGCAACGGCATGCTGCTGTCGGAGCAGACCCGGCTGATCGCCGCCTTCGATCATCGCGACATCTTCATCGATCCCAATCCCGACATGGCGGCTTCGATGGCCGAGCGCCGGCGTATGTTCGCTCTCGCCCGCTCAAGCTGGCAGGATTACGACAAGACGAAGCTGTCCGAAGGCGGCATCATCGTCTCGCGCAGCCAGAAGTCGATCACCTTGCCGGCCGCCGCGGCCGCAGCTATCGGCCTCGGCAAGACAACGGCCACGCCGGTCGAGATCATGAGTGCCATCCTCAAGGCGCCGGCAGATCTTTTGTGGTTCGGCGGCATCGGCACCTATGTCAGGGCATCGGGCGAGACCAACCAGGACGTCGGCGACCGTGCCAATGACGCGATCCGCATCACCGCGCTCGACCTGCGTGCCAAGGTCATCGGTGAAGGCGCCAATCTCGGCGTCACGCAGCGGGCGCGCATCGAATTCGGATTGAATGGCGGCCGCTGCAACTCAGATGCGATCGACAATTCGGGCGGCGTGAACTGCTCAGACGTCGAGGTCAACATCAAGATCGCGCTGGCTTCCGCCATGCGGAAGGGATCGCTGACGCGGCCGTCGCGCAACAAATTGCTGGCCGAGATGACCGACGAGGTCAGCGCCCTGGTGCTGTCCAACAATTACCAGCAGACGCTGGCGCTGTCCCTTGCTCGCAAGCGCGGCCTTGCCGACATTGCCCATCAGAGCCGCTTCATGGAGGCGCTCGAGGCGCGCGGGCTGCTCGACCGTGCCGTCGAGACGCTGCCGTCGCCGGCGGCTCTTTCCCCCCGCGAACCCCGCGGCGAGCCGCTCACCCGGGCCGAGCTCGGCGTGCTGCTTGCCTATGCCAAGATCGTGCTGTTTTCCGATATCGTCGCCAGCGACGTGCCGGACGATCCGCATTTCGACCGCGACCTGATGGGTTACTTTCCCGACCGCATGGCAAAGAAATATGCGGCGGAAATCCACGGCCATCGCCTGCGCCGCGAGATCATCGCCCGTGTCGTCGCCAATGATCTGGTCAATCGCGGCGGCCCGTCCTTCGTCAACAGGCTGCAGGAAGCGACCGGGCGCAGTGCCGCCGATGTCGTGCGCACCTTCGCCGTGGTGCGGGATGGCTTTGCACTGCCGGCGCTCTATCGCCAGATCGATGCACTCGATAACCAGATCGACGGGCAGATCCAGCTCGACCTCTATCAGGCGGTCAGCCGGCTGATCTATGTGACCAGCGGCTGGTACCTGAAGAACGATGCCGACACTGCACTGCTCGGGCAGCGGATTGCCGAGTTGCAGGATGCGCGCAAGGCGCTGGAGCCGAAGCTCGTTTCGCTGCTGCCGGCCTTCTCGCGCGAGCGGATCGAGGAGCGGCGGCACAGCCTGTCGAAGGGCGGCGCGCCCGAGAGCCTTGCCGAGCAACTGGCGTTGACCGATGTGGCGGAACTCATCCCCGACATAGCGCTGACGGCGCGGACGGCAAATGCCGGCATCGTCGCTGCCGCCAAGGCGTTTTTTGCAGTCAGCGATGTCTTCCGCATCCCGCGCGTCGAAGATGCGGCGCGCTCGATCACGCCCTCGGATTATTACGATCAACTGGCGCTTTCCCGCGCCACCGACACGATCGGCGCGGCCAGGCGCGGCATCGCGGTGGCGGCGCTGACCGGCCATGCCGAGGCGGCGGATCCGGTGTCGGCATGGTTGGAGGCCGGCGGCGAACGGGTCGGACGCATCCGCGAGCGGTTGCAGGCGCTGACCGAGGGCGGCGACATCACCGTGTCGCGGCTGTCGGTGGCATCCGGCCTGATGAGTGATCTGACGCAGCTGTGAGACGTCTTCCATATCGCGCGGGATTGCCGGGAAGAACTGCGCTATTGAGCGAACGGCGCCCTGCTTTGGGGGGCGCCGGAGCATGATCCCAAAAAGTGACGATCGGCTTTTGGACAAGATCGTGCTCAACAGAAGACGGAGCGTCATTCCGATTCGATCGGCATGGAGCAAGCTCCAGTGGAGGGGACATGGCTGAGATGGCAGTGCAGCGGGCATCGGGACGCGGCATCTGGGGATGGATGCTGTTCGACTGGGCGGCACAGCCGTTTTTCACGGTCGTTACCACCTTCATCTTCGGTCCTTATTTCGTCTCGCGCATGGCCAGCAATCCGGAGACCGGGCAAGCGGCCTGGGGCTACGGCATTGCCGCCGCCGGCCTCGTCATTGCCGTTTTGTCGCCGGTCCTCGGCTCGATCGCCGATCAGACCGGACCACGCAAACCGTGGATAGCCTTCTTCGCCGCGGTTAAAATCACCTGCCTCAGCCTGCTGTGGTTCGCCGCGCCCGGCTCTAATCTTTTTCTGGTCGTGGCGTTGTTCTCGCTGGCGTCGGTCGCGGCGGAATTCTCGACTGTGTTCAATGATTCGATGATGCCCCGCCTGGTGCCGAAGAGCGACATCGGCAGGATCTCGAACATGGCCTGGGGACTCGGCTATCTCGGCGGCATGATCGCACTGATCTTCGTCGTTACCGTCATGGCCGGCTCGCCTGAAACCGGCAAGACCGTCGTTGGGCTCGACCCGATCTTCGGCCTCGACCCCAGGCTCGGCGAGGACGCGCGCGCTACCGGGCCGTTGTCGGCGGCCTGGTATTTCCTGTTCATCCTGCCGATGTTCTTCTTCACGCCTGATGCGATCAAAGGCATTCCAATCGGGCCGGCGGTGCGCGAGGGACTATCGGAACTGAAGTCGACGCTGGCCGAAGTGCGCAAGCGCAGCGGTATTTTTCGCTTTCTCGTCGCCCGTATGATCTATCAGGACGGCGTCAACGCACTGCTGGCGCTGGGCGGAACGTTTGCGGCGGCAATGTTCCATTGGTCGATTACCGAGATCGGCCTGTTCGGCATCATCCTCAACGTCGTTGCCATCGTCGGCTGCCTGGTTGCCGCACGCCTCGACACAGCGCTGGGTTCCAAGACCATAGTGATGATTTCGCTGGTCATGCTGAGCATTGCCACGATCGGCATCGTTTCGACCGGACCGGGCTATACGCTGTTCGGCGCCTGGGTGATGCCCGGACTGGATGGTGGCGGATTGTTCGGCACGGCGGCGGAAAAAGCCTACATTTTCTACGGCCTGCTGATCGGGCTTGCCTTCGGGCCGGTGCAGGCATCGTCGCGCTCCTACATGGCGCGCAGCGTCACCGCAGCCGAATCGGGCCGCTATTTCGGCATCTATGCGCTGGCCGGCCGGGCAACCAGTTTTGCCGCACCCTTCATGGTGGCCACGATCACCCTGGCCAGCGGCTCGGCGCGGCTCGGCATGGCGGCGATCGTGCTGTTCCTTGGCGCCGGCATGGCGATCCTGATCGGCACGCCCTATCCAGCGGATCGGCCGGCGGAGTGAGCTGCTCTTGCCTTCTCCCACAGCGGGAGGGTAACGAGTTCAATGCCGGAAATGCCTCACTCCGGTGAAGACCATGGCAATGCCGTGAGCGTCGGCGGCGGCGATGACATCGTCGTCGCGCATCGAGCCGCCGGGCTGGATGACGGCTGTGGCGCCGGCTTCGATTGCCGACAAAAGCCCATCCGCGAACGGGAAAAAGGCATCCGAGGCGACGACCGAGCCCCTGGTCAAAGGCTCCGTCAGGCCGGCAGCCTCGGCCGCGTCGAGCGCCTTGCGCGCCGCGATGCGCGAGGAATCGACCCGGCTCATCTGGCCGGCGCCGATGCCGACTGTAGCGCCATCCCTGGCATAGACGATGGCGTTCGACTTGACGTGCTTTGCCACGCGAAAAGCGAATTTCAGATCGGCCAATTCGGCCGGCGTCGGAGCGCGCCTGGTCACCACTTTCAGCTCGAGGTCATCCACCACCGCGTTGTCGCGGCCCTGGACCAGCAAACCGCCAGCAACCGATTTCAAGCCAAGGCCCGCCGCGCGCGGGTCGGGCAGGCCGCCGGTGACTAGCAGGCGTAGGTTCTTCTTGGCGGCAATGATGCGGACTGCTTCTTCGGACGCCTCCGGTGCGATGATCACTTCGGTAAAGGTCTTGACGATCTCTTCGGCGGTTCCGGCATCGAGGATGCGGTTCATGGCGACGATGCCGCCGAAGGCCGAGACCGGGTCGCAGGCCAGCGCCTTGGCATAGGCCGCCTGCAGCGAAGCGTCCTCAGCGACGCCGCACGGGTTGGCGTGCTTGATGATGGCAATTGCTGCGGAGCGCGACGGGTCGAACTCGCCGACCAGCTCGAAGGCAGCGTCGGTGTCGTTGATGTTGTTGTAGGAAAGCTGCTTGCCCTGAAGCTGGCGCGCCGTGGCGACGCCCGGCCGCCTGTCGCCGTTGACATAGAAGCCGGCGCCCTGATGCGGGTTTTCGCCATAGCGCATCACCGATTGCAGCTTGCCGCCGAAGGCGCGCCATGTCGGATGCTCGATCTCGAGCGCCTCGGCGAACCATCCCGAGATCGCCGCATCGTAGGTGGCAGTACGGGCAAAGGCCTTGGCTGCCAGCTTCTTGCGGAAATCCAGCGACAGCGAGCCGAAATTCATCTCCAGCGCGTTGAGCACCGAGGCATAGTCGTCAGGGTCGGTGACGATACCGACATAAGCGTGGTTTTTGGCCGAGGCACGGATCATCGCGGGGCCGCCAATATCGATGTTCTCGACGATCGCCGCGTAGTCGGCGCCGGAGCGGCGCACCTCTTCGAATGGATAGAGATTGGAGACGACGAGATCGATCGGCTCGATGCCGTGGTCGCGCATCGCCGTGGCGTGCTCGGGATCGTCGCGAACACCGAGCAGTGCGCCATGCACCGACGGGTGCAGCGTCTTGACGCGGCCGTCCATGATCTCGGGAAAGCCGGTGAGCTCGGACACGTCGCGCACCGCCATGCCTGCCTCGGCAAGGGCCCTTGCGGTGCCGCCGGTCGAGACTAGCTCGACGCCGGCCGAAGCCAGCGCCCTGGCGAAATCGATCAGGCCGGTCTTATCAAAGACGGAAAGGAGCGCGCGACGGATGGGTACAAGGTCGGGCGCGGGAATGTTCTTGGCGGCGACGGCCATGGGCTGGCGGCCTTTCCAGTTCTGGTTGGAGAGCGTCCGCGGGCCGTAGCATATGAGGCCCGGAAATCAAGCCGCAAGACTTGATCAGTGTCTGCCGTTGCCGTCGGCTTCAGCTTTTTCCGGACGGCCGGCGATGATGGTGCGCGTCAATTGCCAGTGGACCTCGGAAATTTCCGAGGCCTTGAACGCAAGCACGATCTGGCGGCTGCGGCGCGGGCCGCCAAGCCCTGCGAAATAGATCGATTCCTCGACCTCGGGCACCACTTCGGTAGAGGTAAACACCCAGGTGTCGGCATGGTCGGCGGCCAGCACCAGACGGTCATGCTCATCCTGGAGCAGGCTTATATCGGGATGGACATGGAAACGCACCGTGACGAAGTCACGGCCATTGTTGCGGATAGAAGCGCCGCCCGGGCGCAGGAAACGGTCCCTGCCGGCAAGCACATTGCCTTCGGTCGATAATTTCAGCTCGCGCTCATGCAGGAAGCCGAAGCGCGCCACATAGCCGTCATGGCGGGCGATGAAGCCCTGGCTGCCCTTCTGGTCGGTGCGCTTGCAAGGCACATGCTGCGGCCCGCCGATCAAAGGCGTGCCGAGCAGGTCGTTGACGCGCAAGGAGTGATTGAAGCGCGCCGACGACGTGTCGTTGATGGTGGCGGTCGAGTGGGCGGCGGTGGCGCGGGCAAGCGGCCGGAACTCGGCGGCGCCATAAGTGTCTATTCCGGCGTTGACGATATAGTGCTGGCGGCCCGACGACAATTCGAAGGCGAGGCATCCGGCGTGAGCGGCATTGGATACGTCGACGGGGGGCGGCGGGCCGGTATCGGCGATCACAGTGACACCGCCCATCGACAGGCGCTCATAACCCGAATGCGGCGCGTGCAGCAACGGTGCGCCGGCGGTGTCGTCGTGATGCAGGATGCTGGCGATACGGTCGTGAATGGTGGCGCCCATGCCGTTGAAGCGGGCAAGGCTGCCGTCCTGATGGCGAAAGAAGCGCAGTGCCGGCAGCATCCGGTCTATGGCGCCGATCAGGGCGGCCGGCGGCGTCTCGGCCTGATTGGCGTATGTCTGGCGCAACGGCAGAAGGTCGGCGAGGATTTCAAGCACGGTCATCGGATTACGCGAGATATGGCCGCCGTCAGGCAGGATCTGGCGGTCGAGCTCCTCGGCGAGATTGCGGGTAGCACCGCGTAGCGCCGAGGCCGGCGCCGGCAGCGACAAAGCGGCAAAGGCCAGCGCAATGCGGGCGCGCAGCCTGTCCTTGCCGTCCGGCATCTCGCGCACCATGGCGCGCAGATAGCGGATCTGGACGGCGAGCGATTTCAAGAACGCGCGGTAGAACGGAAATTCGGCGCCCTGCAACACGATCGAGGAATGCTGCAGCCAGGCAATGACACGCTTGGCCGTCGTGCCGGGCTCCCAGGCGACGCCGGAAATATGGCTGCCATGGATTGCAATCCAGTCGGAAACCAACGCCCGCGCGTTGGCGGCGGCGAGCTCGGTACCGGCGGCACGCATATGGCGCAGCCAGCGAAAGCCATGCAGCGTTTTTTGCCAGCCGGGATTGGGCACGTCGATCTGGAAGGGCGATTTGCCGCCGGTCTCGACCAGATGCCCCGAAAGCGGATAGCGGCCGTAATAGATCTCGAGCGCGATCTGAGGATCGGCGAGCCGCAGGTCCGGTGGGGCGATCAGGACGCGCTCCGGCGTGCGGCCTGAGTAGCGCCAGCGATAGAGTGGCCCGGCGCGCAAGCGCCGGCGCGTCTTGCGCCAGAACTCCCTCGCGACAAGCGTCCACAGACGCGTCGTGTTACCGGCAGCGATTGCCAAAACCCCTCCTGATCGTCCTCACCCAAGCACAAGTTTATATGATTCAAGAACTTGTGCGAAGGCGAATTCCGCGGCAGTGGGGCCGTTCAGCCTGTTTTCCATGCCTCCTCGCCCCAAGAAGCCGGACGGCGCTTCAAGATCGGCCCTTAGCCGGCTCTGCGCATGCGGGCGGCGAAGAAGCCGTCCAGCCCGGAGCGGCCCGGCGAGCCTAGCTCCAGATCGGCAGGCGTGGTGCGCAACGTGCCTTGCGGCGTCAGAAACGGGTCGATGCCGGCGATCTCACCCGGCCGAAGCGGGTCGTCGACAATCTCCGCATTGCCGGCGAGAAAGTCGCGATAGAGCTCTTCGCCTTCCAGCGGATCGAGCGAACAGTTGGAAAAGACGATGCGTCCACCAGGCTTGACCAGGGTGACGGCGCGGGCAAGCAGCCGGCGTTGCAGGTCGGCCAGTTTTTCGACGTCGGCCACCGTCTTCGTCCAGGGAACGTCGGGATGCCGCCGCACCGTGCCGGTCGAAGAGCAAGGTGGGTCGAGGAGGACGGCGTCGAAGAGGTCCTTCGGCTCGTATTTGAGCAGATCGGCCTGGACGATCTCGGCGGCCAGACCGAGCCGTTCGAGGTTCTGCGTCAGCCGTGCCAGCCGCGTTTTGGACATGTCGAGCGCGGTGACGTGGGCGCCGGCGAGGATCAGCTGGGCGGTCTTGCCGCCCGGCGCGGCACAGAGGTCGGCGATTCGCAAACCATCGATGTCGCCGAACAGCCGGGCCGGCAGGCTGGCCGCTGCATCCTGAACCCACCAGGCGCCTTCCCCAAAGCCGGGCAGTTCGGTCACGGAAGCGCTGAGCTTTTCCACCCGCACCGTGCCGGTCGGCAAGACAAAGCCGCCGAGCCGTTCGGCCCACAGCGCCGGGTCCGACTTGACCGAGAAATCGACCGGTGCCTCATGGCGATGGGCGAGCAGTATCTGCCTGGCCTTGTCGAGGCCGTAGACCGTCTTCAAACGGTCGGAAAACCATTTTGGCGCCTCGTCGGTAGCGGCAAGTGCTGCGGCGAGCTCGTCCTGCTTGGCCCGCGCCAGCGTGCGCAGCACGCCGTTGACGAGGCCGGAAAAGCGCGCCGTGCGCGGATCGGACTTGGCGTGTGTCACGGCGAGGTCGACGGCGGCGCTGTCGGGAACATCGAGGAACAGGATCTGCGCTGCCGCCACATGCAAAATGTGCGAAAGCGCCGTGGCGTTGGGCGGCAGCGGCTTTTCCAGGCGACGGGCCAAAAGGCCTGATATGGTCATGCGGTAGCGCAGGGCGGTGACCAGAATGGCGCGCACCAAGGCGCGGTCGCGCAGGTCGAGCGCCTTGTACTGCGGATGGCCGTTTTCATGGTCGGTCAGCCCGTCGAGCGGCGTTTTCGCGTCAATGACGGCGGCAAGCAGGCGCGCGGCTGCCTTGCGCGCGGCGAGACCGGCTACGGCCTCGCCGCTCGAATTGTGTTCACGATCGCCTGAAATTCCGTGCCGGCGCTTCGCTGAACTCACGACCACGGACCTTTGGGTCCGGTCGGATTGCGTCCCCAGGGATTGGGTCTCGGCTTGGCCGGCTCAGGCGGCCTCTCGGGCCGCGCGGCCCTGTCCCACGGACCAGACGGCTGCTGCCCGGTCCCTTCCGGCGCTGGCCTTGGCGTCGCGGCCGCTTCGGGTGCGCCGGCCATTTCGCTCGCCATCCTCTGCAACGCGGCGATGCGGTTTTCTGTGCTCGGGTGAGTGGAAAACAAACTGTCCATGCGCTCGCCGGAAAGAGGATTGATGATGAAGAGATGGGCGGTTGCCGGATTGCGCTCGGCATCCGGGTTGCGGATGCGTTCGGCGCCCCGCGCGATCTTGTCAAGTGCCGAGGCGAGCCACAGCGGGTGTCCACAGATTTCGGCACCGCGCCGGTCGGCCTCATATTCGCGGGTGCGGCTCACCGCCATCTGCACGATCATGGCGGCCAGGGGCGCGACTATCATCGCCACCAGCACGCCGACGATGCCAAAGGAATTGTTATTGTCGCGGTTGCCGCCGAAAAAGAAGGCGAAATTGCCGAGCATCGAAATTGCGCCGGCAAAGGTGGCGACGATCGTCATAGTCAGCGTATCGCGGTGCTGCACATGGGCGAGCTCGTGTGCCATCACCGCCGCGACTTCTTCATGCGATAGCCGCTCGAGCAGGCCGGTGCTGGCGGCGACAGCGGCATTTTGCGGATTGCGGCCGGTGGCGAAGGCATTGGGCTGCGGATTGTCGATGAGATAGGTTCTCGGCATCGGCAGGCCGACACGTTGCGCGAGACCCTTCACGATGGCGTAATATTCAGGCGCGTTGCGTTCGTCGACTTCGATCGCACGGTGCATCGACAGCACCATCTTGTCGGCGTTCCAATAGCTGAACAAATTGGTGCCGGCGGCGATCAGCAAGGCAATCATCATGCCGCCGGATCCGCCGACCAGATAGCCGACGCCCATGAACAGGGCCGTCATTGCGGCCAAAAGCATGGCGGTGCGAAGGGTGTTCATCGTCTGCTCCATTTTGGCCCAACAAAGGGGTCGATCCTTGTGGGCCCATCGCTATATGATGGGAAACAGCGGTTCCCGTTTCAATCGGGGCCTGTTTCAATCTAGCGGAAGATCGCATGATCGACAAAACCAGCCAAACGCATGCTAACGGCTCGCCGCAAAAGCCGCTGACCCCGGCAGCCAGGCGCGCCTTGGTCGAGGCCGAGGCCCGGCGGGAGAAATATCGCGAGCAGGAAGCCACGCTGCCGAGGGAGATCGACGGGCGCGGAGGCAAGGAGCCCGGCCGCTACGGCGACTGGGAGGTCAAGGGCCTGACCAGCGACTTTTAGCCCAGGCGGGGTGCTAGTCAAACAGGCAGCGCGGCCCGCTCCACTCCGATGGCAATCCAGCCGCTGGAATCGACGGCGATGCCGATCGCGTCATAGCCGGCGATGGTGGCATGCGGCGTCTCCAACGGATGCCGGTGCGTGGCGCTGATCACCACGACCGCAGCGCCCGCGGCTTCGGCCGCCGCTATGCCGGCCGGCGCGTCCTCGAAGACGAGGCAGTCGCCCACATCGACGCCGAGCCGTTCGGCCGCCAGCCGGAAGCAGTCGGGCGCCGGCTTGCCGCGCGATACATCCTCCGCCGCAACAATCACGGCGGGAGCCGGAATACTCGCGGCCTGCAGGCGCAGCAGGGCGAGCTCGCGCGGTGCCGAAGTGGCGATCGCCCAGCTTCCAGGCGGCAGCGACGCCAGGAAGGCCGCGGCGCCGGCAATCGGGCGAATGCCCTCGACATCGGCCGCCTCGGCCTGCAAAAGCGAATCGGCTTCGCGGGCAGGATCGACGCCCGGGAGCGCCAGCCGGCCGATGGTCTCGATCGCCCGCACGCCGTGGATGGTCGGCAGGAATGCGGCGACGTCAAGACCTTGCCGATGCGCCCACGCTGCCCAGACCCTTTCCGCTGCGGCGATCGAATTGAGAATCGTGCCGTCCATATCGAACAGGAAGGCCGCGAATTTTCTGCCTGCAAACATCGGTTTCCCGGGGTTATCTTGGAGGGATTATTTCGAAAGACGCGTGTCAATCGACCGTAACGTTGCCGCGTCCGTATGGGAAGCCGCGAGGCGTCGTTTTTGACGACCACAAGGAACCGCCACACACTGTCCCGCGTTGATCGGCACTATCTTCCATGACGATCGTAGGGGAGGGCGATGCTGATTCGGCTCGGCTATGAAATTGCCATTGAATGCGTTGCAGCAACGCCGGTCGTTTCATTGCTCGATATCCACAGGGACCGCCAGGCCGACATCAAGCGGCAGACGCGCGTGCTGACCTCGCCGTCGGTCCCGACCAGGGTCTACCACGACCTTTTCGGCAATAGCTGCCGCCGCTTCACGGCGCCGGCCGGAAGCTTTCGCATCCTCTATGACGCGGTGGTCGAGGACAGCGGCGAGACAGACGAAGTCAACACGCTGGCCAGGGAAGTCCCGGTTGCCGAATTGCCGGACGAGGTGCTCGGCTATCTGCTCGGCAGCCGTTACTGCGAGACCGACCATCTCGGCGACCTGGCCTGGCAACTTTTCGGCCAGCTTCCGCCGGGCTGGGCGCGGGTGCAGGCCATCGTCGACTATGTCCACAACCGCCTGTCCTTCGGCTACGGCTATGCGCGCTCGACCCGCACGGCGGCGCAGGCGCATGAGGAACGCGTCGGCGTCTGCCGCGACTTTGCCCATCTGGCGATCACGCTCTGCCGCTGCATGAACATCCCGGCCCGCTACGTGAACGGCTATCTCGGCGATATCGGCGTGCCCGCCGATCCGGCGCCGATGGATTTCTCGGCCTGGTTGGAAGTGTTCCTCGACGGCAGGTGGTACACTTTCGATCCTCGCCACAATGTGCCGAGGATCGGCCGCGTCGTCATCGCCCGCGGCCGCGACGCCACCGACGTGCCGCTGCTGCACAGTTTTGGCCCGCATCGGCTCACCCTGTTCAAGGTCTGGACGCACGAGCAGGAAGGTAATCTGTTCAAGCCGCCTTATCGTGGCGTCGACAAGACGGTCAGCGCACGGATGCTGGCCTAGTCTTTCGGGACACATTCACAGTCCGTGTTTCCATTTCCCGCCACCGCGATCGTGCTGAACCGGTTCGATACATCTCGTCTGTACCGGATTGGGACGCAGTCCAGTCGTCCTGAATTGCGAGCCTGTTCGTGGTAAGCGCTTTGTCAACAAAGCCGTGCCGGCGCAGCTTTCGTTTACCCGCTGTTTACCCTGCCGCCGCTCGAAACCGTTTGGAAACAATGACCTGATCGCGGGCCGGTCGCTTTCCCGGGCCTGGCGGCGCGATCCGGCCGGATTCCTGCAATGCGCGTTCGGACAGCTGCAGGCTGTAGCGAATGGAGGCGGAAGGAATGCGGCGTTTCGGGGGTCTTGTTCAGACGATCGGCGGCTTTGCCGGGGATCGCAGCGGAAATTTCGCGGTCCTGTTTGGGATAATCGGCTCAGTGCTGGCACTGAGTGTCGGCTTTGCGGTCAACGTGTCCCAACTCTACAATGTAAAATCGAGCCTGCAAGGCGTGGTCGATGCAGCGGTCACCTCGACGGCCCGCGACCTGACAACCGGCGTCATCAGCGAGGCCGACGCCGGCAAATCGGTGCAGGCCTTTCTCGATGCCAACAGCACGGCGGGTATCCTCCAGGACAACCAGATCGTCCTCGACAATCTGGTTGTCGACAGGACAGCCAAGACTGTCCAGGCGGACGTCCATGTCAACGTCAACTACTATTTCCCGCTTTTCAGCACGGTTGGCATGCAACGCGTCCCCGCATCGACGATGGCGCTCTATTCGGACAAGCAGATCGAAGTCGCTATGATGCTGGACGTGACCGGTTCGATGGCCGGCCAGAAAATCATCGATCTACGGGCGGCCGCGGCGAATGCCGTCGACAGTTTCCTGGGCGGCCAGGACCCTGCCAACCCGCGAGTGCGCGTCTCCATCGTGCCCTACGCGAATTCGGTGAATGCCGGCGCGCTTGCCGTCAGCAGCGTCTATGTGGAAACCACCGCCAGTCAACGCAAACAGGCGCCGGCCAATGACGCCGTGCAGTATGTCTCGGGCTTTATCCGTCCCGATAATTGCGCCACCGAGCGCAAGGGGATCTATCAATATTCGGACGCAGGCCCCGACGCCAGCATGGTCAACCGCGACTACCTGCTGTCGTCCTTCGCGTGGCAAACCGGCACCGCCGCCTGCCCGAGCGCCGCGCTGATGCCGCTGACAGCGGATGCGACGGCGCTCAAGACGGTCATCAAGAATTTCGTCGCCTCCGGCGGCACCGCTGGCCATATCGGCGTGCAGTGGACCTGGTACATGCTCTCGGAGAACTGGGGGGGCATCATGAGGACTTCGCAGCGGCCGGCCAAGATGGATCCAAAGAAGGTCGCCAAGATCGCGATCCTGATGACCGACGGCGAATTCAACCTGTCCTACTTCGATGCGAGCACGGTGAGCGACGTCTACAATGACGCCGGCAAGGAGCCGACCCGCACGGCCGCCAAGAAACTTTGCGCTGCCATGCGCGACAAGGGCATCGAGGTCTTCACCATTGGGTTTGACCTAAACGAAACGAATGCCAAGGCGACGCTCCAGGATTGCGCGAGCCCGGACACCGCCAAGATCAAGCACTTTTATCAGGCGGCCAATGGAACGGAACTCAACCAGGCTTTCCAGGATATAGCGCGCAACGTCGAGATGTTAACCGTAACCAAATAGGGGACAACAGCCCAAAAAAGAAAAGGCCGCCGCTTCTCGCGAAGCCGGCGGCCTTCCGTGTTTCCGTCCATGGCGCGGCTCCTGGCGGCGACGGTTGGTCGCCAGCCGCGCATCTCGCGCCTTAACGGGAAGACTGCTTCCCGAAAGTGCGATCCGCTGAGGCCACGTTCTGGAAAACGAAATCACTCGACATCGGATCACCTCCTTTCGATTTGTTGAACACTCCCTCATGATGGGGTGTCATCCGGCAAATGGCAAGGCGCGGCACCCGAAAATCCTGAACAAGCCTGCTTGTGCACTCGGGCGGCTTGCGGCCGGCCGATCGGGCAGGCAAGATCGAGCCGCTATTGTTCCGGGCCACTATTTTGCCGGGTAAGGGAGGACGGGGATGGAGGCAGCCGAGAGAGCGGCCCGGATTGTTCGGACGGTCATCGAGACGCTGAAGCCGGGTTTTGCGGTGAGGCTGTGGACAGGCGAGCGGATCGGCCCGGCTGCCGGCCCGGTGCTCACCATCAACGACCAGGACATCGTCTGGCAGATCGTACGTCGGCCCTCTTTATCGACGCTGATCGAGATGTGGATTGCCAAGGCGGTCGACGTCGAAGACGGATCGCTGTTCGATTTCTACGCCTTGCCCACGCAGGGCAAGCTCAGGACGAAGCTCAAGACATTGCCGAAGCTGGCGATCCTGCGCGACCTGCCGGCGGTGCTGTTTTCGCGAAAACAGATGACGACGCGAACCGATCTTTCCGGCCGCAATCCTTTTGTCAGCGGTTCGAGCAAGGAGGCGATCCAGCATCATTACGACATTTCCAACGCATTCTACCGGCTCTTCCTCGACGAGCGCATGGTCTATAGCTGCGGCTACTTCAAGGATTTCGCCAACGATATCGATCAGGCCCAGAGAGACAAGCTCGACCATATCTGCCGCAAGCTTCGGCTGAAGCCCGGCGATAGATTGCTCGACATCGGCTGCGGCTGGGGAGCGATGCTCATCCATGCGGTGAAGAATTATGGCGTCGTCGGCCACGGCGTTTCGCTATCGGAAGCACAGACCGAGCTCGCCCGTGACCGCATCCGCGCCGCCGGGCTGGAGGACCGCATCACCATCGAGATCAAGTCCTATGCCGAGCTGTCCGGCTCCTTCGACAAGATCTCCTCGATCGGCATGTTCGAGCATCTGGGGCTTGCCAACCATGCGGCCTATTTCTCGAGGATCCATCGCCTGCTCAAGCCCGGCGGCATCTATCTGCACCACGCCATCACCCGGCGCGACAAGGGCAGCTTGAAGAAGACGCTGCGCAAGGGGCCGGAATTCAAGGCGCTGATCAAATACATTTTTCCGGGCGGCGAACTCGATACGATCGGCATGACGCTCGGCAATCTCGAGGCGCACGGCTTCCTCGTCTACGACGTCGAAAACTTGCGCGAGCACTATGCGCGCACCTGCAGGCTATGGGCAGAGCGTCTCCACGCACGCTTCGACGAAGCCATCGCCGAGGTCGGCGAAGCCAAGGCGCGGCTCTGGCTGCTTTATCTGACCGGCTGCTCGATTACCTTCGAACGCGCCTCGGCGCAGGTTTTCCAGACCGTCGCCACAAGGCGCGCGCGTGGGCCGAGCGGCCTGCCGCCGACGCGGGCGGATTTGTACCGATAGCTACAGGAGGCGCATCGTGGCGCCGATCTCGACGCGGGCCGGTCGATCGACGGTGCAGTAGACGCCGAGGTTATGGGCGTTGTGGCGGACCAGGCTGCGCAGGATTGCCGGGTCGTGGTCGAACCCGTCCTGGCCAATGATGGTGAAGCCGCAGCGGCGGCACGGCTCGGAGATGGTCAGGAGCAGGTCGCCGATTGCCAGCTTGCGCCCGATCCATTCCGTCTCGGGGAACGATCCCTCGACCTCCGGCATATCGACGACGATGTTGGGGCGGAAGCGGCGCGCGTCGGCGGTGCCCTCTGGATGCAGCACTTTCAAACGCGCCAGTGAGGCGGTGGTCAGCAGATGAATAGGGGCTTTGACGTAGCGTTCCGTCAGCGGAGGGCCGGCGTAATCCGGAGCCGCATTTTCCCGACGGAACGGCCGGATGGAAGCCGCAAAGCCGAGATAGGCGCAAATGGCGCGATCACTTTGCGCGCCAGGTGCCGAAAGCCAGCGTCCGTCGGGGATGGCGACCTCCAGCCTGCCGGCCTGCGACAGCCGGGTGCGGATGCGGGGCACCTTGTGCCATTTCGCTTCGCGGTCGGGCCGTGCGATTTCATCGGTCGAGGTATCGACAAGACCAAACAGGCGGTCGCCTTCGACGGTATGCCAGTCGACGGAGATCGCCTGCTGAAACTCGCCGGCGAGCGAGCTCGCGGGATAGCGCCAAAGCTCGGTGACGGCGCCCAATGCGGGTTGCATCAGCCCTTCTTGTTTTGCCGGTTGGCGATAAGGTCGTCGACGACCGCCGGATCGGCCAGCGTCGAGGTATCGCCGAGCGCGGCAAAATCATCCTCGGCGATCTTGCGCAGGATGCGTCGCATGATCTTGCCGGAACGCGTCTTCGGCAGGCCGGGCGCGAACTGGATCTTGTCGGGCGAAGCGATGGCGCCGATCTCCTTGCGGACGTGGGCGACGAGCTCCTGGCGCAATTCCTCGCTTGGCGTCTCGCCGGCCATCAGCGTGACATAGCAGTAGATGCCCTGGCCCTTGATATCGTGCGGGTAGCCGACGACGGCGGCCTCCGAGACCTTCCCATGCGAAACCAGCGCCGATTCGACCTCGGCGGTGCCCATGCGGTGGCCGGAGACGTTGATGACGTCGTCGACGCGGCCGGTGATCCAGTAGTAGCCGTCAGCATCGCGGCGGCAGCCGTCGCCGGTGAAGTATCTGCCCTTGTAGGTCGAGAAATAGGTCTGCACGAAGCGGTCGTGATCGCCATAGACGGTGCGCGTCTGGCCCGGCCATGAGTCGGCAATACAAAGATTGCCGCTGGCTTCGCCTTCGAGCACCTTGCCGTCGGTATCGACCAGCTGCGGCTTGACGCCAAAGAAGGGCCGCGTCGCCGAACCCGCCTTGAGGTGGGTGGCGCCCGGAACCGGCGTGATCATGATGCCGCCGGTCTCGGTCTGCCACCAGGTATCGACGATCGGCACCTTGCCGTTGCCGACGACGTTGAAATACCACTCCCAGGCTTCCGGATTGATCGGCTCGCCGACGGTGCCGAGCACGCGCAGCGACTTGCGCGACGTTTTGGTGACATGGGCATCGCCGGCGCCCATCAGCGCGCGCAACGCCGTCGGCGCCGTGTAGAAGATGTTGACCTTGTGCTTGTCGATCACGTCCCAGAAACGCGACTGCGACGGGTAGTTCGGCACGCCTTCGAATATCAGCGTGGTGGCGCCGTTGGCGAGCGGCCCGTAGACGATATAGCTGTGGCCGGTGACCCAGCCGACATCGGCGGTGCACCAGTAGATATCGCCGTCATGATAGTCGAAGACATATTGGTGGGTCATCGAGACATAGACGAGATAGCCGGCGGTGGTGTGCAGCACGCCCTTCGGCTTGCCGGTCGAGCCGGATGTGTAGAGGATGAACAGCGGGTCCTCGGCGTTCATCTTCTCGGGCTTGCATTCGGCCTTAACCGTGGCGACCTCGTCATGGTACCAGACGTCGCGCCCGGCGGCCCAGCCGGTCTTGCCGCCGGTGCGGCGCACGACCAAGACCTTTTCGACTTTCGTTCCGGCCTTGGCGGCGATCTCGATCGCCTTGTCGGTGTTCTCCTTCAGCGGGATAGGCTTGCCGCCCCGCAGGCCTTCGTCGGCGGTGATGACGAAGGTCGACTTGCAGTCATCGATGCGTCCGGCCAGCGCATCCGGCGAAAAGCCGCCGAAGACGACCGAATGAATGGCGCCGATGCGCGTGCAGGCGAGCATCGCATAAGCGGCCTCCGGGATCATCGGCATGTAGATGGTTACGCGGTCGCCCTTCTTGATGCCGTGCTTTTTCATCACATTGGCGAGGCGGCAGACATGCGCGTAAAGCTCGTTATAGGTGATCTTCCTGTCGTCGTAGGGATTGTCGCCTTCCCAGATGATGGCGGTCTGTTCGCCGCGCTTCTTCAGATGCCGGTCGATGCAGTTCCAGGAAACGTTGGTCTGGCCATCCTCGAACCATTTGATCGAGACCTGGCCGTCGAAGGACGTGTTCTTGACCTTGCTGTAGGGCTTGAACCAGTCGATGCGCTTGCCGTGCTTGCCCCAGAACTTGTCCGGGTTCTTGACACTGTCGGCGTACCATTTCAGGTAGGTGTCGTTGTCAATCAGCGCGTTCTTCTTCCACGCCGGCTGGACGCGATGGACATGAACATCGGACATTTCTTCGCCTTCCTCCCCAAAACCAAACCGCCGGCTTGACTGCCGGCAGGATCGCGGCGATGCGGCCGCGAATTCGCGCGCATTATTAACAGTTCGGCCGCGACGGCAACATTAGACGTTGGATTCGCGCGGCGGGATGCCGCAGGTGCCTTGCCGGGCGGTGTCAGCACTCTCGTGAGGCGGCTGCTAAGCGCATGTTTTTGCGGGAGGAATCTAGTTTGATCGCAGAAATATCAATAGACGAATAAGTAAATGGGGTGCACAATTTCAGGCTGGGAGGAAGGAGAATCAACCAGGGGACCGCAATGCGCGACCATTCAGAAATGGACCTGATGCTCAAGGGCTATGGCTTGACCACGGCCAAAATTCTTTATCACTTTCCAGATCATCCGCATCTGCTGCAGAGCTTCATCTGGCAGGATTACGATATCGCCCCGAAATTTCCCGTGCTGATCCGTTTCATCGAGTTCTGGAAGGCCAAGCTCGAAGGCCCGCTGCATTCGGTCAGCTACACGCACCAGAAGTTGATCGCGCCTAACGAATGGCGCAAGGTCGACGGCGAGTTCGTGCTGCATTAGCCCGGGGGCGGCAGCCTGGGAGCCGCCGCCCAGCTTTTGGAGCGTCAGACTGCGGGCGGGTTCAGCCGGGCAAAACCCTCCTGCCGGCGATAGGGAAAATACGGATAGGGTGCGGTGACCTCACTTGCCGTGTCGAGCTTCTTCATCTGCTCGGCTGTCAAGGACCAGCCGACGGCGCCGAGATTCTGGCGCAACTGCTCCTCGTTGCGCGCGCCAACGATGACGGAGGTGACGGTCGGCCGCTGCAGCAGCCAATTGATGGCGATCTGCGGTACGGTCTTGCCGGTTTCCTCGGCGACAACATCAAGCGCGTCGACGACCCGATAGAGATGCTCATCCTCGACGGGCGGTCCGAAGCTTGCCGTGTCGTGCAGCCGGCTTTTTTCAGGCAGCTTCTGGCCACGGCGGATCTTGCCGGTCAGGCGGCCCCAGCCGAGTGGGCTCCACACCAGCGCACCGACGCCCTGGTCGAGGCCGAGCGGCATCAACTCCCATTCATAATCGCGTCCGACCAGCGAGTAATAGACCTGATGGGCGACGTATCGGGGATAGCCATATCTATCCGCCAGGCCGAGCGACTTCATCACTTGCCAGCCGGAAAAATTGGAGACGCCGACATAACGCAGTTTGCCGGCGCGCACGAGACTGTCCAGCGTCGACAGCACCTCCTCGATCGGTGTTGCGGCGTCGAAGGCGTGCAGTTGCAGCAGGTCGATGTAATCGGTGCCAAGACGCTTCAGCGCGTCTTCGACGGCCTTGATCAGGCGTGAACGTGACGATCCGGCATCGTTGGGACCGTCGCCCATCGGCAGCGAGGTCTTGGTCGAGATCAGCACGGCGTCGCGGCGGCCCTTGATGGCAGCGCCGAGCACTTGTTCGGAAGCGCCATTCGAACAGACGTCGGCGGTGTCGAACAGGTTGACGCCGGCCTCAAGGCAGATGTCGACCAGCCGCCGTGCTTCCGTCGCATCGCTGTTGCCCCAGGCGCCGAACAGCGGGCCTGAACCGCCGAAGGTTCCAGCGCCGAACGAGAGCGCCGGGACCTTCAGGCCTGATGCGCCAAGATTTCGATAATCCATGGGTTTGCTCCTTGTGGAAGGATGGCTGTTTCAAAGATTGGTTGAGGTTTGCCGTTCTATGACCGCGCGATTTCCGGTGTGGCGAGGACAGGATCTCGGTCGAGGCGCAGCGCAAACGCCGCCACGGCAAGCGCTGAAAGCGGCAACAGGGCCGCGACCCAGGTGACGGCATCGAGGCCGGGACCATGGGAGATGACCACGCCGCCGAGCCAGGCGCCGGCAGCATTGCCGAGGTTGAAGGCGGCGATGTTGAAGGATGAGGCGAGGCTCTGGCCGGCGCCTTGTGCCTTTTCCAGCACCCACATCTGCAGCGGCGCCACGGTGGCGAAGGCGGCGGCGCCGAGCAAGCCGACATAGATAGCGGCCATGACCTGGCTGTGCAGGGCGAAGGTCATGGTGCCGAGCACCATCGCCAGAACGACGAGACTGCCGAGAACGGACGGTACCAACCAACGGTCGGCGAACTTGCCGCCGGCGAGGTTGCCGGCGATGAGGCCGCCGCCGAAGACCAGCAGGATCGGCGACACCGCTGCTTCGTCAAAACCGGTGATCTCGGTCAGCAACGGGGCGATGTAGGTGAAGACGGCGAAGACGCCGGCATAGCCAAGCACGGTGGTGGCAAAGCCAAGCAGGACCGGCGTGCGGCCGAGCACGGCGAGATCGGCGCGCAAATTGCCCTTCTCGGGCTCTGTTCGGCTGCGCGGCACCAGCAGCAGAATGATGGTAAAGGCGGCGATGCCGACCAGGGTCACCGCCCAGAAGGTCGCGCGCCAGCCGAAGGCTTGGCCGAGCCATGTGCCGAAGGGCACGCCGAGGATGTTGGCGATGGTCAGACCGGTGAACATCAGGGCGATCGCCGAGGCTTTCTTGTTGGGCGCCACCAGTCCGGTCGCCACGACCGAGCCGACGCCGAAGAAGGTGCCGTGGGCGAAGGCGGTCAGTACGCGCGCACCCATCAGCGTCCAGTAGTCTGGGGCAAGCGCACAAGCGAGGTTGCCCAGCGTGAAGATCGCCATCAGCGCCAGAAGCACGGTTTTGCGCGGCCAACGGCCGGTCGCGATCGTCAGCAGCGGCGCGCCGATGACGACGCCCAGCGCATAGCCGGAAATCAGCTGGCCGGAAGCTGAGATCGAGACGCCGAGATCAGTGCTGACGTCGAGCAGCAGGCCCATAATGACGAATTCGGTGACGCCGATGCCAAAGGCACCGGCGGCAAGAGCGTAAAGAGCAAGGGGCATGGCGGTTCCCACTTCGATGACGACCAGATTTGACGACGGGCGCCGTGTCCTCCCACGCCCCGATGCGGAAGATCGTGCCGCGATGTGCTGTGAACCAGTCTTGCATCGGGCACATCGTCTGTGAAATAGATTCACCAATGGCCAGGCCCGACATCAATCGCTCCGGCGAGATCGAAGTGTTCGTCCGCGTCGTCGAGGCGGGCAGCTTTTCAGCCGCTGCCCGCGCGTTGCGGATGACGCCGTCGGCGGTGAGCAAGCTGATCGCGCGGCTGGAGGCGCGGCTTGGTGCGCGGCTGGTCAGCCGTTCGACGCGCAAGCTGCAACTGACGCCGGAGGGGGCGGCGTTCTTCGACAGCGGCGTGCGCGTCCTGGCCGACATGGCGGCGGCCGAGCGCGAGGCAGCGGTGGGTGCCGCGCCGCGTGGCCGGCTGCGGATCAACAGCTACGTGCCTTTCGGGCAGCATCGGCTGATCCCGCTTTTGCCGCGTTTTCTAGAGCGCTACCCCGAAATCTCGGTCGATCTGGTGTTGACCGACAATGTCATCGACCTGATGGAGGAGCGCGCTGACGTCGCCATCCGCGCCGGACCGCTCGGCGAATCACGGCTGGTGGCGCGCAAGCTCGGGCAGAGCCGGGTGGTCGTCGTTGCGGCGCCATCGTATCTCGAAGCGCGTGGCACGCCCAAGACGCCCGCCGATCTCGATCGTCACAACCGGATGGGCTTCCGTTTCGTACGCCACCTCGAGGGCTGGCCTTTTATCGACGCGGCCGGCAAGCCTACCACCCTGTCGATCATCGGAAACACACTGGTCAGCGACGGCGAGGCTATGCGGCTGATGGCGCTCTCGGGGGCGGGCATCGCCCGGCTGGCACGCTGGCATGTGGAGGCCGACATTGCGGCCGGCCGGCTTCTGCCGCTGCTGGAAGAGTTCAACCCCGGCGACGAGGAACTCACCCACGCCGTCTATGTCGGCCAAGGCAAGCATCTGCCGGCGCGGGTGCGGGCGTTTTTGGACTTTTTGGTCGAGACTGTCCGGCTGACCTGAACCCAAAAAAATCGGGAGCCTGCCGGCTCCCGAAGTATCGAATCGAAGGTGAGATTGAGTTACGTTTTCGGCACAACGGGCGCCGGACGCCGGCCGGCAGCCTGACGTTCCAGCATCCAGCCGGGGTATTCGGCGGGCAGGGCACTGACTTCGTCGAGGCGAACGAGATCATCGGCATCGAGCTTCAACTCGGAGGCTGCAAGGTTCTGTTCCAACTGCTCCATGCGGCTGGCGCCGATGATGACGCTCATCACGAATGGCTTGGCCAGGACATAGCCGAGCGCCACCGTGGCGACGCTGACGCCGTGCTTGACGGCGATCTCGCGCATGACGGCGACTGCTGCCCAGGCACGGTCCTCATTGACCGGCGGGAAATTGAAGCTAGCGCGGCGGCCCTCGCCATTGCCGGGGGCGCCCGGTCCGTATTTGCCGGAGAGCAGGCCGCCAGCCATCGGCGACCAGACCATCAGCCCGAGCTTCTCCTCGTTGAGCAGCGGCACGATTTCGCGCTCGAGATCGCGGCCGGCGATCGAGTAGTACGACTGCACGGTCTCGAAGCGGGCAAAGCCTTTGCGCTCGGCAATACCCAGCGCCTTGGCGATGCGCCAGGCCTGCCAGTTCGAGACGCCGACATAGCGGACCTTGCCGGCGGCAACCAGGTCGTCGAGCGCCCGCAGCGTTTCGTCGATCGGCGTCACCGTGTCGGTGCCGTGCAGTTGGTAGAGATCGATGTGATCGAGCTGCAGCCGCTCGAGGCTGCCTTCGACCGAATCCATGATGTGGCCGCGCGAGGAACCGCGCTGGTTCGGGCCGCCGCCCATGGCGCCATGAACCTTGGTGGCGATGATCACGTCCTGACGGTTGACGCCAAGGTTCCTGAGCGACTGGCCGAGAAGCCGTTCCGAGGCGCCGAAGGAATAGACATCCGCCGTGTCGAAGAAATTGACACCGGCGGCGAGCGAGCGGGCAACGATCTCGTCGACGCCCTTCTGGTCGAGGCTGGCGATCAGGCCCCATTGGGCATTCTCGCCGGCCGCGCCGAACGTCATCGTGCCGAGGCAAAGTTCGGAGACGAACATCCCCGTATTTCCAAGTTGATTGTAACGCATGGTGGCTCCAGACGGGTTGAGAATAACTCGACCCATATAGGAACGAAACGTTCCGTTTCTATACGCTGGCTTAGTCAATGTCAGCCTGTGGCCTAAGGCTGGCTGCGCCTCATCTGGCGCCGAAAATCGCCGATCCAACCCTGACACTGGTCGCGCCGAAGGCGATCGCGGTTTCGTAGTCGCCGGACATGCCCATGGAGAGCTTGTCGACGCCGGCCTCGAGCCCAAGCTTTTCCAGCAGCGCGAAATGCGGACCGGGGTTCTCGTCGGCCGGCGGAATGCACATCAGCCCTTCGATGGCGAGGGCGTGAACCGAGCGGCAGCGGGCCACGAAGGCGACAGCCTCGCATGGCTCGATGCCGGCCTTTTGCGGCTCCGAGCCGGTGTTGACCTGGACGTAGAGCCTTGGCGTCCTGCCCTGCCTGGCGATTTCCTTGGCCAGCTCTGCGGCGATCTTTTCACGGTCGACGGTTTCGATGACGTCGAACAATGCCACCGCTTCCTTAGCCTTGTTCGATTGCAGCGGACCGATCAGATGCAGCTCGATGTCGGAAAATGCCTCCTTCAGCACCGGCCATTTGGCTTGTGCTTCCTGGACGCGGTTTTCGCCGAAGACGCGCTGGCCGGCCTCGATGACGGGGCGGATATCGGCGGCGTCGAAGGTTTTCGAGACTGCGACCAGCGTCACCGCTCCGGCCTCGCGGCCTGCCTCGCGCTCGGCGGCAGCGATCCTTGCCTTGACCGTGAAAAGCTGTTCGACGGCGCTCGCCATGCCTATATCCTGCCTGTGTTTGGCTTTTCGCCGGATCGCCGCAGTTGACGGGTCCGGCAATCCATGGTGAACACCGCGACGACATTTCCTGAGCCGCCCGGGCATTGTCCGGCGGCTCGCGCATGCTTTTAAGTGAAAAACACCCGATGGCAACCGAACGATACAATCCGCGCGCGTCAGAGCCCAAATGGCAGAAGGCCTGGGACGCCAAGAAGCTGTTCGAAGCCGACAATGACGACCCGCGCCCGAAATACTACGTGCTGGAGATGTTCCCGTATCCGTCGGGGCGCATCCATATCGGCCATACCCGCAACTATACGATGGGCGACGTGGTGGCGCGCTACAAGCGGGCCAAGGGCTTCAACGTGCTGCACCCGATGGGCTGGGACGCCTTTGGCATGCCAGCCGAAAACGCGGCGATGCAGAACAAGGTCCATCCCAAGGACTGGACCTATCAGAACATTGCCGCCATGCGCGAGCAGCTCAAGGTCATGGGCCTATCGCTCGATTGGGCGCGCGAGTTCGCCACCTGCGATGTCGACTACTATCACCGCCAGCAGATGCTGTTCCTCGATTTCGTCGAGAAGGGGCTGGTGACGCGCAAATCCTCCAAGGTCAACTGGGATCCGGAGGACATGACGGTGCTTGCCAACGAGCAGGTCATCGACGGACGCGGCTGGCGCTCAGGCGCGCTGGTGGAACAGCGCGAGCTGACGCAGTGGTTCTTCAAGATCACCGATTATGCGCAGGATCTGCTGGATTCGCTCGATCAGCTCGACGACTGGCCGGAAAAAGTGAAGCTGATGCAGGCGAACTGGATCGGCCGTTCGGAAGGGCTGCTGATCCGCTGGCCGCTGGCCAAGCCAATCGCCGGCGAGCATGAGCTCGAAGTCTATACGACCAGGCCCGACACGATCTTCGGCGCCTCCTTCATGGCGATTGCAGCCGACCATCCGCTGGCCAAAAAGGCCGCCGAAGACAATCCGGCACTGGCAAAGTTCATCGACGAAGTCCGCCATATGGGCACTTCGGCGGTGGCCTTGGAGACGGCCGAGAAGAAGGGTTTCGATACCGGCATTCGCGTTGCCCATCCGTTCGACGAGAGGTGGACGCTGCCCGTCTACGTCGCCAATTTCGTGCTGATGGACTATGGCACCGGCGCCATCTTCGGCTGCCCGGCACATGACCAGCGCGACCTCGACTTCGCCAACAGATACGGCCTTCCGGTCATTCCGGTGGTGATGCCGGAAGGCGAGAATCAAGGAAGCTTCCAGGTCATCGACGAGGCTTATGTCGATGATGGCGCGATGATCAATTCGCGCTTCCTCGACGGCATGAAGCCGGATCAGGCATTCGACGAGGTGGCGAAGCTGCTGGAACAAAGGACCATCGGCAACCGGCCGATGGCAGAGCGCAAGGTGAATTTCCGCCTGCGCGACTGGGGCATTTCGCGCCAGCGCTATTGGGGCTGCCCGATCCCGATGATCCATTGCGAGGATTGCGGCGTGGTGCCGGTGCCGAAAGCCGACCTGCCGGTCAAGCTGCCGGACGACATCGAGTTCGACCGGCCGGGCAATCCGCTCGATCGCCATCCGACATGGCGGCACGTCAAATGCCCGCGTTGCGGCAAGGATGCGCGGCGCGAAACCGACACGATGGACACATTTGTCGATTCTTCGTGGTATTTCGCTCGCTTCACCGCGCCGTGGGCAAACGATCCGACCGATCCCGAGGCCGCGACTGAATGGCTGCCGGTCGACCAGTATATTGGCGGTATTGAGCATGCGATCCTGCATTTGCTCTATTCGCGCTTTTTCACCCGCGCCATGCGCGAGACCGGCCATGTCGATCTCGCCGAGCCGTTCAGGGGCCTGTTCACGCAAGGCATGGTGGTGCACGAGACCTATCGGGTTGGCGGCGCCTCGAACGGCCGCTGGCTTGCGCCAAGCGAGGTCAGGCTGGAAGACGCCGACGGCAAGCGCCGCGCCTTCGAAATCGCCACCGGCGAAGAGGCGGTGATCGGTCCGCTCGAAAAAATGTCGAAGTCGAAGAAGAATACGGTGAGTCCGGAAGAGATCACCGACGGCTACGGCGCCGATACGGCGCGCTGGTTCATGCTGTCGGACTCGCCGCCCGAACGCGATGTCGAATGGACCGACGAGGGTGCGGCCGGCGCGCACCGCTTCATCCAGCGCATCTGGCGCCTGGTGTCGACGGCTGCCGAATCGCTCGCCGGAGTCCGGCCAGAGGCGGCGAAGGACGGCGAGGCCGGGACAGTGTCCAAGGCCGCGCACAAGATCTTGAAGTCGGTCGGCGAGGATATCGAAAAGCTCGCCTTCAACCGCGCCATCGCCCGCATCTATGAGCTCGCCAATGCCTTGACCGTACCGCTCAACGAGGCGGCAGAGGGCAAGGCCGGTCCGGCGCTGCAAGCGGCCTGCCGTGAGGCCGTCGAGATCCTGGTGCACCTGATCGCGCCGGTCATGCCGCATCTGGCCGAGGAGTGCTGGCAGACGCTCGGCGGCACCGACCTTGTCGCCGAACGGCCCTGGCCGGACTACGATCCCTCGCTTGTCGTCGACGCCGAGATCGTGCTGCCCGTCCAGGTCAACGGCAAGAAGCGCGGCGATTTGACAATTGCCCGCGACGCGGACCAAGGTGCGGTCGAAAAAGCGGTTCTGGCCCTCGACTTCGTGCAGAAAGCGCTCGAAGGTAAGGCGCCGCGCAAGGTGATCATCGTGCCGCAGAGGATCGTCAATGTCGTTGCCTGATCCGAAAAAAGCGGAGCTGACGCTGCGCCGTATCGTGCTTTACGGGCTGCTCGCCTCGGTGGCGCTGGTTTCCGCCTGCACGGTGCGGCCGCTCTATTCGAGCGCGCCGCTGATCGCCGGCTCGCGGGTCGGCGCCGCTGCCGAGCTGGCATCGATCTCGGTCAAGCCGGTCAAGACCCGCTACGCCCAGAAGGTCCGCAACAATTTGATCTTCGCGCTCGGCCAGGGCGCCGGCGAGCCGGCTTCGCCGGTCTATTCGCTTGATCTTGGCGTCTCCGAACTCGTCGAATCGGCGGCAATCGAGCAGGTCACGACCGACGAAGACGAGCCGACCGCCGGCACTGTGACGCTGACTGCCAACTATGTGCTCAGCGATGCCAAGACGGGCACGGTCATAGCGAGGGGCAAGCGCTCGATTCCGTCGTCATACGACAGGCCGCGCCAGGAATTCGCGTCATACCGGGCCCAGATCGACGCCGAGAACCGTGCGGCGCGCGAGCTGGCAGATGTGCTGCGGCTGTCGATTGCCCAGGATCTGATCAAGCACGGCAAGCCGGCGGCAAGCTAGGTCTTTCCAGAGTGCGCAATCTGCAAAAAAAAAGGCCGATTGCTCGGCCTTTTTTGTTCGTAGGATAGTCGCTTCAGCCGATCTTCTGCCCGGTCTTTGCCCAGTCGGCGAGGAACAGTTCCAGGCCCTTGTCGGTCAGCGGGTGCTTGACCAGCGCCTTGAGCGTCGCCGGCGGCGCGGTGATGACATCGGCACCGATCAGCGCCGCCTGCTTGACATGGTTCACGGTACGCACCGAAGCGGTCAGGATTTCAGTCTGGAAGTCATAATTGTCGTAGATGGTGCGGATATCGGCAATCAGCTCCATGCCGTCCCAGCCGCTGTCGTCGATGCGGCCGACGAAGGGCGAGATGAAGGAGGCGCCGGCCTTGGCGGCGAGCAGCGCCTGGGTGGCCGAGAAGCACAGCGTGACGTTGACCATGCGGCCGTCCGACCGGATGTCCTTGCAGGCTCTCAGGCCGTCGAGCGTCAGCGGCACCTTGATGCAGACATTGTCGGCGATCCTGGCCAGGATCTTGGCCTCCGCCATCATGTCCTTGTATTCGGTGGCGACGACTTCGGCCGAGACTGGGCCCTTGACGATCTCGCAGATCTCTCTTGTGACGTCGGCGATCTTGCCGCCGGATTTCAGGATCAGCGACGGATTGGTGGTTACGCCGTCGAGCAGCCCCAAATCGTTCAGCTCGCGGATTTCCTTGACATCGGCGGTGTCGACAAAAAATTTCATGGCGGTCTCCTGAAGATTTTTCATGTGCACGTCATGCACATTTGGGGTCGGACTTTGATCTAGACCAAAGTCGGGGCAAGGTCACGCCTCATGATCGAAGATTCGCCCTTTGTCGCGGCCGCACCGGTGCTGGTGCCGATGCCCGCCGAGCGCCCCTACACCTATGCCGTGCCGGCTGGCATGCGCGTGGTGCCGGGCTCGATCGTGCGCGTTCCGCTTGGGCCCCGCCAGGTCGCCGGCATCGTCTGGGACGGCGCCGTCGAAAAGGTCGACGCGAAGAAATTGCGGCCGATCGAGCAGGTTTTCGACTGCCCGCCGATCGACCGCGCGATGCGGCGTTTTGTCGATTGGGTGGCGCAGTACACGCTGTCGCCGCCCGGCATGGTGGCGCGCATGCTGCTCAGGGCGCCGGAGGCGTTCGACCCGGAGCCGTGGATCGAAGGGCTGCAGCGCACCTTCGCCAAGCCCGACCGGATGACGGAGGCGAGGACGCGCGTGCTGGAGACGGCCGAAGGCGGACTTGCCTGGACGCGATCCGGCCTGGCGCATGCGGCAGGCGTGTCGTCGACGGTGGTGGACGGGCTGCGGGTGCAGGGCGTATTCCAGACGGTGATGATCCCGCCGCGGCCGGTGGTCGCAGCACCCGATCCCGGCTACGCCGTGCCTTCACTGATGCCCGACCAGAGCGATGCCGCCGAGACGCTGCGCGCCAATGTCGCGACCGGTACATTCGGCGTCACCCTGCTCGACGGTGTAACCGGATCCGGCAAGACGGAGGTCTATTTCGAGGCGGTCGCGGCCGCGCTCGATCGCGGCAAGCAGGTGCTGATCCTGCTGCCGGAAATCGCGCTGACCCACGCTTTCCTCGAACGCTTCCAGGAGCGGTTCGGCGCCAAGCCGGCGGAGTGGCACTCGGACCTGCCGCCAAGGATGCGCGAAAAGGTCTGGCGGCAGGTGGCGGAAGGCGGCGTGCGGGTCGTCGCCGGCGCGCGCTCGGCGCTGTTCCTGCCATTCAGGGAGCTTGGATTGATCGTCGTCGATGAAGAGCACGACCCCGCCTACAAGCAGGAGGATCGCGTCTTTTACAACGCGCGCGACATGGCCGTGGTGCGCGGCCATATCGGCGGCTTTCCGGTCGTGCTCGCTTCGGCGACACCGTCAGTCGAAAGCCGGGTCAATGCCAGCCAGGGCCGCTACAGCAGGGCGGTGCTTTCGGCGCGCTTTGCCGAGGCGGCACTTCCCGATCTCAAGACGATCGACATGCGCCGCGCGCCGCCCGCACGCGGCGGCTTCCTGTCGCCTGTACTGCTCGGCCATATACGGCAGACGCTGGAAAGAAAGGAACAGTCGCTGCTGTTCCTCAACCGGCGCGGCTATGCGCCGCTGACGCTCTGCCGGGTCTGCGGCCACCGCTTCGGCTGTCCGGTCTGCTCGGCCTGGCTGGTCGAGCACCGCTTTCGCGGCCAGCTCGTCTGCCATCATTGCGGGCACAATGAGCGCCGGCCCGAAGCCTGTCCGGAATGCGGCACGCTCGATCATCTGGTCGCCTGCGGGCCAGGCGTCGAGCGCATCGCCGAGGAGGTCGTCGCGCATTTCCCCGATGCCCGCACTATCGTACTGTCGTCCGACCTGATGGGCGGCGTGCGCCGGCTGCGGCTCGAGCTTGAAGCCATCGCCAATGGCGAGGCCGACATCGTCATCGGCACGCAACTCGTCGCCAAGGGCCATAATTTCCCCAACATGACGCTGGTCGGTGTGGTCGATGCCGATCTCGGCCTTGCCAATGGCGATCCGCGCGCCGCCGAGCGCACCTTCCAACTGCTCAGCCAGGTGACCGGCCGCGCCGGCCGTACCGGCAAGAAAAGCCTCGGCCTGCTGCAGACCTTCCAACCCGACCACCCGGTGATGCGCGCGATCGTCTCCGGCGATGCCGAGTCCTTCTACGAGCGCGAGATCGCCGAGCGTGAGCGGGCGGGGCTGCCGCCCTTCGGCCGGCTCGCCGGCGTCATCGTCAGCGCGGCGATACGGCCCGAAGCCGAAGAGCACGCCCGTGGCCTGCGTCGCGCCGCGCCGCAAGCCACCGACCTGTTCGTGCTCGGCCCGGCCGAGGCGCCGCTGTCATTGATCGGCGGCCGCCATCGCTTTCGCCTGCTGATCCAGGGCGAACGGCGCGCCGACATGCAAGGGTTCATTCGCACCATGCTGGCCGAGGGGCCGAAGATAAGGGGCTCGGTGCGAGTCCAGGTCGACATCGACCCGCAGAGCTTTTTGTAAGGGGCTCAGAGGACAGGCTTCCGTAAATTGCCGATGCCCATCTGGCGTATGTCTCTTGCTTCGCTAGAATGCCCGAAATTTTGAATATCCATTTACGAGGGGACAACATGGAATTTGCGTTTCCGTGGCCGATGAGCCAGGGCGAGTGGCTGGCATGGTCGAGCGCCGTGGTGACCTTGCTGTTCGGCCTGCTGCTGTTCCTGGCGCCAGGATTGGCATTCCGCATCCTGCGGCTGCAGGTCAGACCGGAGAAGGCAGCGGCGATCGCCGAGGGGCGCGGCCGGATGTCGGGCTTCTATCTCGGCCTCAGCCTGTGCTGCATCCTCCTGGCGCAGCCGCTGCTCTATATGGCGCTCGGCTTCTCCTGGCTGTTCACCGCCTTCGGCCGGCTGCTGTCGATGATGTCGGATGGCGCCAACACGCCGTTCAACTGGGCTTCCATCGTCGTCGAGCTGGTGCTGGCGGCGCTGCCTCTGGTCTTCGCCTTCGGCTTTTTGCCCTGAATCAGGGATCAATCCGGGGTTGGTTGCTGAACTCGCCCGGCGGATGCGACAATAGTGCCTGAAAACCATGCCGGACGACGCATTGCGGTCTGAAAATGCCTGTGCTAGACGGCAATCGACTTTCGACCGGGGATAGCGGAAGCCGCGCCTCCGTGCTTGGAAAAATGCAGTAAGGTCAAAGATTTAGCCAGAGTTTTTGCTCGCGCCAACAATCTGCGGCCTGTCAGACAAGAGAAAAGACGGTCCGTGGCCCAATCGTCATCGCCAATCTCAGGTGTCGCAGAACGCTATGCGGGTTCGCTGTTCGAACTCGCGCTGCAGACCAATTCGGTCGCCAGCGTCGAGGCCGACCTCAACAGTTTCGAAGCGATGCTCGAAGGCAGCGCTGACCTTTCGCGGCTGATCAGGAGCCCTGTCTTCTCCAGCGAGGACCAGGCCAAGGCGATCGCCGCGATCGCCGACAAAGCGGGGATCACCGGCCTCACCGGCAATTTCCTGCGCGTCGTTGCCCAGAATCGCCGGCTGTTTGCCGTGCCCGGCATGATCAAGGCGTTCCGCCAGATCGCCGCCGAACACCGCGGCGAGACCGCCGCCGAGGTCACCTCGGCGCATGCGCTGACGCCTGCCCAGGAAACCGAGCTGAAGGCAGCGCTGAAAAGTGTCGCCGGCAAGGATGTGGCGATCACGGTCACCGTCGATCCGTCGCTGCTCGGCGGACTGGTGGTCAAGATCGGCTCGCGCCAGATCGATACGTCGCTCAAAACCAAACTCAATTCGCTCAAGCTTGCACTGAAAGAGGTCGGCTGATGGACATCCGCGCCGCGGAAATTTCCGCAATTCTGAAAGACCAGATCAAGAATTTCGGCAAGGAGGCCGAGGTCTCCGAAGTCGGCCAGGTGCTGTCCGTCGGTGACGGTATCGCCCGCGTCTACGGCCTCGACAATGTCCAGGCCGGCGAGATGGTCGAGTTCCCCGGCGGCATCCGCGGCATGGCGCTCAACCTCGAAGCCGACAATGTCGGCGTTGTCATCTTCGGCGCCGACCGCGACATCAAGGAAGGCGACACCGTCAAGCGCACCGGCGCCATCGTCGACGCGCCCGTCGGCATGGGCCTGCTCGGCCGCGTCGTCGACGCGCTCGGCAACCCGATTGACGGCAAAGGCCCGATCCAGGCCACCGAACGCAAGCGCGTCGACGTCAAAGCGCCCGGCATCATCCCGCGCAAATCGGTGAACGAGCCGATGTCGACCGGCCTCAAGGCCATCGACGCGCTGATCCCGGTCGGCCGCGGCCAGCGCGAGCTGGTTATCGGCGACCGCCAGACCGGCAAGACCGCGATCATCCTCGACACCATGCTCAACCAGAAATCGGTGCACGACAACGGCCCTGAGAAGGAAAAGCTGTACTGCGTCTATGTCGCCGTCGGCCAGAAGCGCTCGACGGTGGCGCAGTTCGTCAAGGTCCTGGAAGAGCGCGGCGCGCTCGACTATTCGATCATCATCGCCGCGACCGCCTCCGATCCGGCGCCAATGCAGTTCCTGGCGCCGTTCACCGCCTGCACCATGGGCGAATATTTCCGTGACAACGGCATGCACGCGCTGATCAGCTACGACGACCTGTCGAAGCAGGCCGTCGCCTATCGCCAGATGTCGCTGCTGCTGCGCCGTCCGCCGGGCCGCGAAGCCTATCCCGGCGACGTCTTCTATCTGCACTCGCGCCTGCTCGAGCGCGCCGCCAAGCTCAATGACGAAAATGGCGGTGGGTCGCTGACGGCGCTGCCGATCATCGAAACGCAGGCCAACGACGTGTCGGCCTATATCCCGACCAACGTCATCTCGATCACCGACGGCCAGATCTTCCTGGAAACCAATCTGTTCTTCCAGGGCGTCCGTCCGGCGGTCAATGTCGGCCTGTCGGTGTCGCGCGTCGGCTCCTCGGCGCAGATCAAGGCGATGAAGCAGGTTGCCGGGTCGATCAAGGGCGAGCTCGCGCAGTACCGCGAAATGGCTGCTTTCGCGCAGTTCGGCTCCGATCTCGACGCCGCCACGCAACGCCTGCTAAACCGCGGCTCGCGTCTGACCGAGCTGTTGAAGCAGCCGCAATTCTCGCCGCTCAAAGTCGAGGAGCAGGTCGCGGTGATCTTCGCCGGCGTCAACGGCTATCTCGACAAGCTGGCGGTCAACCAGGTCGGCAAGTTCGAGCATGGTCTGTTGTCGCATATGCGCTCGGCCGGCAAGGACGTGCTCGACGGCATCCGCAAGGAGAAGGCGCTGTCCGACGATCTGCGCGCCAGGCTGAAGGCAGAAATCGACGCCTTCGCCAAGACCTTTGCTTGAGCAGGACGGACGGGATCAGGTTTGAAGCATGCCTTCGTTAAAAGACCTTCGTAACCGTATCGCCTCGGTCAAGGCGACGCAGAAGATCACCAAGGCGATGCAGATGGTCGCCGCGGCGAAGCTGCGTCGCGCGCAGGAAGCGGCGGAAGCGGCGCGTCCCTATTCGGAGCGCATGGGCGCGGTGCTGGCCAATATCACCCAGGCGATCGGCGGCGGCGGCGATGCCCCGGCGCTGATGACCGGCACCGGCAAGGACGACGTGCATCTGCTTGTCGTCTGCACGGCCGAACGCGGTCTGTGCGGCGGTTTCAATTCGCAGATCGCCCGCTTTGCCCGCGACCACATCCGCAAGCTTCTGGCCGACGGCAAGCAGGTCAAGATCATCTGCGTCGGCAAGAAGGGGTTCGACATATTGCGCCGCGACTACGGGGCGCTGATCATCGAGCGTGTCGACCTGCGCGAGGTCAAGACGCTGGGCTTCGTCAATGCCGATGCCATCGCCAAGAAGGTGATCCACCTGTTCAACGAAGGCGGCTTCGACATCTGCACGCTGTTCTATTCGCAGTTCAAGTCGGTGATCAGCCAGATCCCGACGGCGCAGCAAATTGTCCCGGCGGGCGCGCCTGCGGCTGCCGCGGAAGTGAAGGACGGCGGCAGCGCCGTCTACGAATACGAGCCGGAGCCGGGCGAGATCCTCTCCGATCTCATCCCGCGCAACATTTCCGTGCAGGTTTTTCGCGCGCTGCTCGAGAATGCTGCCGGCGAGATGGGCGCCAAGATGAGCGCCATGGACAATGCGACGCGCAACGCCGGCGACATGATCAACAAATTGTCGATCACCTACAACCGCCAGCGGCAGGCGCAGATCACCAAGGAATTGATCGAAATCATTTCGGGCGCCGAGGCGCTCTAGGCACGCCCACAAGGAGGTCATCGACCTCAAGCGTGTGAGAAACAAAGAGACGAAAAGGGTAAAGACGATGGCGAAAGCAGCGACCCCCAAGACGGCAGCCCCTAAGGCCGCGGCACCAGCGAAGGCTCCGGCAGCAGCAAAGGCCGCTCCGGCCAAGAAGGCGGCAGCAACCAAGGCCGCCGCTGTGAATACGCCGGCCGCCACCATCAAGAAAACCGGCCTGGCAGGCAAGGTTCGCCAGGTCATCGGCGCCGTTGTCGACGTCCAGTTCGGCGAACATCTGCCGGCGATCCTGAACGCGCTCGAGACGATCAATGTCGGCAATCGCCTCGTGCTCGAAGTGGCCCAGCATCTGGGCGAAAACACCGTGCGCTGCATCGCCATGGACTCGACCGAAGGTCTGGTCCGCGGCCAGGACGTCTATGACACCGGTGCACCGATTACCGTGCCGGTCGGCCCGGGCATGCTCGGCCGCATCATCAACGTCATCGGCGAGCCGGTCGACGAGGCAGGCCCGGTCGACGGCATCGAGATGCGCTCGATCCACCAGCCGGCGCCGACCTATGTCGAGCAGTCGACGGAAGCGCAGATCCTGGTCACCGGCATCAAGGTGCTCGACCTGCTGGCCCCCTATGCCCGCGGCGGCAAGATCGGCCTGTTCGGCGGCGCCGGCGTCGGCAAAACGGTGCTAATCCAGGAACTGATCAACAACGTCGCCAAGGCGCATGGCGGCTTCTCGGTGTTCGCCGGCGTCGGCGAGCGCACCCGCGAAGGCAACGATCTCTATCATGAGTTCATCGAGTCCGGCGTCAACAAGAAGGGCGGCGGCGAAGGCTCCAAGGCAGCGCTCGTCTATGGCCAGATGAACGAGCCGCCGGGCGCGCGTGCCCGCGTCGGCCTGACCGGGCTGACGGTTGCCGAATATTTCCGCGACCAGGGCCAGGACGTGCTGTTCTTCGTAGACAACATCTTCCGCTTCACGCAGGCGGGCTCGGAAGTGTCGGCGCTGCTCGGCCGCATTCCTTCGGCCGTGGGCTACCAGCCGACGCTGGCTACCGACATGGGCGCGCTGCAGGAGCGTATCACCACGACGACCAAGGGTTCGATCACCTCGGTGCAGGCGATCTATGTGCCGGCCGACGACCTGACCGACCCGGCACCGGCGACCTCGTTCGCCCACCTCGACGCGACGACCGTGCTCAACCGCGCGATTTCGGAAAAGGGCATCTATCCGGCGGTCGATCCGCTCGATTCGACCTCGCGCATGCTCGACCCGATGGTTGTCGGCGAAGAGCATTACCAGGTCGCCCGCCAGGTGCAGTCGATCCTTCAGCGCTACAAGTCGCTGCAGGACATCATCGCCATCCTGGGCATGGACGAGCTGTCGGAAGAGGATAAGCAGACGGTGGCCCGCGCCCGCAAGATCGAGCGCTTCCTGTCGCAGCCCTTCTTCGTCGCCGAAGTGTTCACCGGCGCACCGGGCAAGCTGGTCGACCTCGCCGACACCATCAAGGGCTTCAAGGGCCTTTGCAACGGCGACTACGACCATCTGCCAGAAGCCGCCTTCTACATGGTCGGCGGCATCGAGGAAGCGGTCGAGAAGGCACAGCGCCTGGCCGCTGAAGCGGCCTGATGGTGAATGGTCAATAGTGAATTGTGAATGGGGAGTAGCGGATAGGAAATCGGGGCTGAGTGAAGGTCATTCTTTCTGACCGTTCACCATTCACCATTCACCAGTCGCTAGATTGATCATGCCTGAAGCTTTCAAATTCGAACTGGTCTCGCCGGAGCGCCTCTTGGTTTCCGAGCAGGTCGAATCCGTCGTCATCCCGGGCGCCGAAGGCGAGATGACTGTCATGGCGCATCACGCACCGGTCATGACCACAATCAAGCCGGGCGTCGTTACGCTGAAGACCGCGCAAGGCAAGGAAGAGCGCTATGTGGTGTTCGGCGGCTTTGCCGACATCGTTCCGGCCGGCTGCACGCTGCTCGCCGAATCGGCTGTGGCCGTCGGCGACATCGACCGCGCCGACCTTGCCCGCCGCATCCAGGAGGCGAGGGAAGACGCCGCCGACGCCAAGGACGACCAGACCCGCAGCAAGGCCGAGCAGTTCCTTAACCAACTCACCACGCTCGAAGGTGCGCTGTTGCCGGCTTAACAGGCGCCCCTTGCCTTCTCCCCTTGTGGGAGAAGGTGGATCGGCGCGCAGCGCCGAGACGGTTGAGGGGTGTTGGAAGAAACGAGACGTCGGCGTTCCCTGGAACACCCCTCATCCGACCGAGCTTCGCTCGGCCACCTTCTCCCACAAGACGACTAGGGGATGCACACATCTTTTCGTTGCGTCGATGACTCATCTGTGAGTTGCGGCGTCGGGTTGGTGTGTGATTCTGTAGGCGAC